>NZ_JBJURJ010000021.1:0-37303 GCF_046098205.1 Paenibacillus mesotrionivorans
AACCCGCTCGACTTGCATGTATTAGGCACGCCGCCAGCGTTCGTCCTGAGCCAGGATCAAACTCTCCATAAAAGTGGCCCCGAAGGACCGTTATGTTAGAGCTGATTGCTCAATTGTTCAAACGTTTGGCTTCATTGTTTTGCTGCTCGTTGTTCAGTTTTCAAGGAGCTCGTTTGTTTCTTCGTCGTTCTCTTCTTCAAGAGGCGACTTTTTTAATATACCACATTGTCATGCATCTTTGCAAGCATTATTTTTTAATTTCTTGCTTGCCTTGCTTTTCCATCCTTCCGCTGCACGGCTTGTCTCAGCGGCGGAATTTGATAATAACATAGAATTCAACAGGAATGCAACACTTTTTTTTCAAATTCGAGCTTATCCGATAAGAGTCAGCTTCAAAGCCACCAGCAGAGCCAGCCCCGGAACGCCCAGAACCCCGATGGTGGACAGCGTATACGCATTAATCGGCACCTGGAACATGTACCGCTGCCCTACCCAGTTTACAGCATACAGAAGAAGCGCTGCGGCGATGACGTGCAGGCCCAGCGTCTTCAACCAGGCGCCCGCACTGCTGTTGCGCAGTACGAGCAGCACCAGCGAAGAAAGAGATAATAGAAATACCGCCCACCAAAGATATTCCATCCTCTACCTCCTCCTGTCAGAAACCGGCTGCCTGGCCCCTGCCTTTTTTGGTTGCTTCTTTTCCCTTGCCGGTTAAGGCATGCATGTGCTGAGCCTGAGTTGCCACCAGCAGACCATCCTCCCACTGCATCAGCTTGGCTTGCCGCAAAAGCATAATATAGCGTTTTTCCGCCGCTTCCAGAGCAAAGATGGCATAATCAATCTGATCCTTTTCCACTACCCACTCCAGCCGTTGTTGAGCCGTTGTCCATTCCAGATGGGCTTTGCGAATCTCCTGGTGCATCCCCACCTTATCCAGAAACCTGGGTTCTTCCAACCTTTTCTGCACCTTGCCCTTCCATACTGGAAAAAATCCCATACAAAACCTCTCCTTTCCGGTGAACCGGCATGTCCTTCTTTCTAGATATATGGCAATCTCAAGAAAGTTTAGAACCGAAACCTGTCCAAGAAAGGCACTAACTGCAGAATTGTTTTAACCATAAAAAAAGAAGACCCTCCGGTCTTCTTAAAAACACTTAATCAAAACAGTATACCGCTACAGCTCCCGGCGTCCTTCCAGAGCTTTGGTCAACGTTACTTCGTCGGCGTACTCCAGATCTCCCCCTACTGGGAGTCCGTGGGCAATCCGCGTCACCTTGATCCCGAAGGGGCGGACCAGCCGCGAAAGATACATCGCCGTTGCCTCCCCCTCAATATTGGGATTAGTGGCGAGGATCAGCTCCTGCACCTTGTCGTCACCCAGACGTTTCAGGAGCTCGGCAATATAGATATCATCCGGCCCGATTCCCTCCATTGGGGAGATGGCGCCGTGCAGCACGTGGTAATAACCGTGGAACTCCTTGGTGCGCTCCATGGCCACCAGATCCTTGGATTCCTGGACTACACAAATCACAGAGCCGTCCCGGGTTTTATCTTGGCAGACCCTGCACGGGTCCACATCCGTAATATTGCAGCAGGAGGAGCAATAATGGAGGTTGCGCTTCACATTCACCAGCGCCTTGGCAAATTCCAGGACCTCCTCCTCCTTCATATTCAATACAAAGAAGGCCAGGCGTCCGGCCGTTTTGGGGCCGATACCCGGAAGGCGGGTAAAAGAGTCAATCAGTTTCGCTAAAGGTTCCGGGTAAAACAAGCCAGCAGCCCCTTCTTTTATTAAAATAGTCCTGCACGTTCAGCCCGCGCAGGCAATTGATTAGAACAAACCAGGGATCTTCATGCCGCCGGTGAACTTGCCCATATCCTTGTTCGCCAGCTCGTCGGCTTGATTCAGGGCGTCATTCACAGCTGTCAGAACCAGATCCTGCAGCATTTCTACATCCTCCGGATCAACCGCCTCCGGCTTAATGGCAATAGAAACAATCTTCTTTTGGCCATTGGCTACAACCGTCACAACTCCGCCGGCAGTGCCCTCTACCGTCTTGGAGGCAAGCTCCTCCTGGGCCTTCATCATTTGCTCCTGCATCTTCTTCACTTGCTTCATCATTTGGTTCATGTTATTCATATCGTTCGCTCCTTTATACAAATAGGTCTTTGATGAATTCTCTAACGGGGGCTCCCCCAAAAGTAATCGGAATAAGCTGCGAAGCCCTCTCTTCACATTTGGGGGATGATCCTGTCAGTCTTCCCTGATCCGGACAAGATCCTCGCCGAACAGCTTAACCGCCTCCTGCACCCATTCGCCTTCCGCCGGCGGGGAGGACTCCTGCTCCAGCTTCAGCTCCTCGGGCTGTGCCTGTCCGGCGCCTGAGGATTGGACTTCCTTCCACTCGTTCATCATTACTGTAGCCAACCGTGCAGGCTGACCCAACACCTGACCCAGCACCTGTTCGATCACCTGCTTGTTGGCAGGTTTTTCGGTCGTTTCCCGGTGCATCGGGCTTTTGAAGGCAACCAGCACCTGATCGTCCTGGCAGGCCACGGGCTCCCCATCCACAAGCCAGGCATGAACGGTAATACGCGCTTCCTTCACTCCTGACAGCACCTGGCTCCACTTGGCTGCAACCTGCTTGAAAAAGGGGGACTGCCCTTCCTTCACAAAGCCGTCCAGCTTGATGGTGGACCTGCGGACAGCCGGAGCAGAGGCACGCCCACCGGGAGCCTGGCCGGGGGCACGGTTCGCCGCCGGCTGCGGGCTGGCGGCCGCAGGCGGATTCCGCATGAGCCCGGCCAGCTGTTCTTCCAGTTGGCCAATCCGCCGCTTCAAGAGCTGCAGCTCCTCTTGGCCGACCGATCCCCCGGCTCCGGCCGCAGAGGCCATAGCCGGCGGCAACTCTGCCTGGCGGGTTGAGGCTTCACCGGCCGAGGCCAAGGTGCACAGCTTCAGCACTGCCACCTCAAACAGCGTCTGCGGCTGGGTGGAATATTTCATCTCGTTCTGGAAATGGTTCAGCACTTCCATAATGGCAAACAGGCGGTCCGCAGAGAAGGTCTCCGCCATGGCCTTAAACCTGGGAATATCCAGCACCCGTTCCGTCACGGTCTGGGAGCCGGGAACCATTTTGATCATCAGAATATCGCGGAAATAAAGCAGCAGGTTCTCCATGCAGCGGTCTGCGCTTTTACCTTCCTGCATCAGCAGGCTGATCCAGCTCAGGGCTTGACCGCTGTCTCCTTCGCGGATATGGGCGGCCAGCTCGGCGAACCGTTCGCCGGCAATCCCTCCGGTCATGGCAACGGCATCGTCATAGCTGATGGCATTGCCTGTAAAGGAGATGATCTGATCCAGCAGGCTCAACGCGTCACGCATGCCCCCTTCGGACAGGCGGGCAATGTATTGGGCCGCTTCCACCTGGAGATCCACACCCTCCTCGCGGCATACCTCGAGAAGACGTCCGACCTCCTCCTCCAGCGGAATCCTCCGGAAATCAAAGCGCTGGCACCGGGAAATGATCGTCGCCGGAATGCGGTGCGGCTCGGTGGTCGCCAGGATGAACATCACATTGGGAGGCGGCTCCTCCAGTGTTTTGAGGAGGGCATTAAAAGCCTCAGTGGTGAGCATATGGACCTCATCAATGATATATACCTTATGCCGGACTTCGGTGTAGGCAAAAATCATCTTATCCCGGAGATTGCGGATCTCATCGATCCCCCGGTTGGAGGCGGCGTCAATTTCCAGGACCCCGATTTCCGAACCTTCCGTGATGGCCAGGCAGGAGGGGCAGGTATTACACGGCTCCTCGCCGGGACCCTGGCGGCAGTTGACGGCTTTGGCCAGCAGCTTGGCAATGGTGGTTTTGCCAGTGCCGCGGGGGCCGTTGAACAAATAAGCGTGGGAGAGTCTGCTCTCTTTCAGCGAATTCTGCAGAGTACGGATAATATGCTGCTGTCCCACCACATCCCCGAAAAGCTGGGGCCTCCACGTGCGGTACAACGCTTTATGAGCCATGATTTCCTCTCCGTTTCCGTAAGCGGCTCCGGTTCTTCCAAACAACCGGACCCCGCAGTCATTCGTTTCAACATTATATCACAGGAGACGCCACTTCTTCCAGAAAGCATCCGCCAATGGCCCGTTTCCCCCTATGCCAAAGAAGACCGGCTCATCCCAATGGCGGCCGGCCTCCCTTTTTAAGAAGAGATAATGCTTACAATTATGTATTCAACCAAATAATTACATATCTATGGTATAGGTATGCTGACCGTAAAGGTTGTGCCGAAGCCTTTGGAGGACACACGGATAATACCGCCGATATCATGAATAATCCGCTGGCAGACGGATAAGCCCAGTCCTGTCCCGTTGGGTTTGGTGGTAAAGAAGGGGTCGAAGATTTTGTCCACTACAAAATGGGGGATACCCGGTCCGGTATCGTGGATTTCGATGTGGAGCTTGTTCTCCTGCAGATCCCGTTTGACCTGAACAGTCAGGACCCCTTCTCCGGACATGGCTTCAATCCCGTTTTTGCTGATGTTCAGAAAAACCTGCTTCAGCATTTCCCTGTCGGCAATCACACGGGGAAGCTCCTCCGTCACAATCTGCTGCACAGTAATGTTGTGGAGGGTGGCCTCACTATGGATAATCGGCATGATCTCCTTCAGCACCAACGGAATATCCACCAGCTCGTAGTTGACGTTTTTGCGCTTACCCAGCAGCAGAAATTCATTCACCAGCTCATTGATCCGGTCAATCTCCATCAGCATAATCTCGGTGTAGCTTTTTTCCTTGTCCATCTCCCGCTCCACAAAGGTATTGCGGAACATCTGCAGGAACCCTTTGATGGATGTTAGCGGATTGCGGATCTCGTGGGCTGTGCCTGCTGCAATTTGGCCAATCATGGAGAGCCGGTCGTTGCGCTGCACCTGCTCCTCCAAAGAGCGCAGATTGGTCACATCCTTGAAGGTCACGTATCCGCCCTGAACACCTCCCGCGTGATCCCGCAGAATATTGGAATCCACCAGAAGCTCATAACGTTCGTTGTTGTTGGTCCAGGACAAGGCATGATTGCGGTACAGTACCCCCTCGAAGATGCCCTTCGGCATGGGCTGATGATCCTCCGGAAGCTCGCGGAACATATCCGACAAGGGTCTGTTGATAACCTTGCCCCGCTCAATGCCGAATATCCGGCAGGCCATGTCGCTGATGTCGATAAGCTTGTAATCCGTGTCAAACAACAGCACACCCAGGTTGATATCCTGCAGGAGAGTTCCTGCAAATTGCTGCAGCAGATTCAAGTCCTCACCGGGCTTCAAATCATGCAGGTGCAGCATGGTGTATTCCTCTCCGTTCGTTCCTCTGAACCTCCCCTGGAAAAACCGGCTCGATATCATCCTTCCCGCATAATCCCGAAGCAGAAGCAGCTGGCCTTGGTCATAGTCCAAGCCCTCCGGCAGGAACGACTTTTCCATGAAGCTGCTGACATCCTCTCCAAAGATCTGGTTCTGTGTATACCCCGTCAGCTCAAGGAATACCCGGTTGCAGCAGTACAGGCAGTTGTTTCCGTCAATTACGGCTACGGCATGCTTATACAATTGATCTAGGTAATGCTGGATTTTCTCCTCTGATATGGCATAGTAAATCAAGGCCTCTTGCATAAGATCGTACACCCCCCTGCTATATGGACAGCAGCTAAGCCAGATTCATCACGTTCGGAGATTAACAATTTATAGAGTTCTCCTAATAATGACAATTTCCTCCTATTGGCAATAAAATTTTAGAAAGTCCTGATTAAATAATAAAAAAGCACCCCTCAACGGAGTGCTCATCATGTCTGAATGTAAAAATAGGTACCGTGCACCTGTCCTCGGGCAGGCAATCCGGGCGGAACATCTGTCGTTGGCTCGGGCTAGGCTACCCTCCGGCACATGGACCCTCTTGCTTACGGCTGCTTCCTTCCGGACCTGACCGGGTTCACAAGTATCCATTGCGGAGGACCCGGCCGTCAACACTACGTGCAGACGTCAGACCCCACATTACAAGACCTCAAAACAGGAATTCAACCCCGCTGTAGCGGACTGCGGGTTACAGGGCACCGCTACCTCCCCGTCTAGCACGGTATTGATAAGTATAGCGGATTCGCGGGATGAACGCAACCATCCGCAGAAATTGGCGCATTTATTAAAAAACATGATTCTTTTCCACGGATACCCTGACGTCATACTGGGGCAGCAAACGCCCCAACAGCTCTTGGGCGCTCTTGCGGATTTGCATGGATTCTTCTATATCCAGCTGCTTGCCCAGATGGAGCGTAATGTACGCGGTAAGCCCATTAAACAGGACCGATGAGTCGGTAACCCCGGGGATACGGGCGATGGCTTCCTTTAAGATTTTTGCATCCGAGGCGTAAGTGCCGGTGGGCAAGGAAGCGGCAGAACCGGTGGAAGCAGCATCAACAGGAGCGGCCCCGCGGCTGTAAACCCGGACACCCTCATCACCGGAAACGGCACCGCAAGCGGTTAACCATCCGGCAGCCAAAAGACCACAGCAGAAGGCGGGCAACAATGGTTTCAACATAAAAAAAACACCTCCACAGGGCTTAGCTTAGCCCCGGGAGATGTCCTTATTCGTTCCAACCGCAGGTAATAAGCGGAAGGCTTAGATGCCGTATTTCTTTTTGAACTTATCCACACGACCGCCAACGTCGATAAACTTCTGCTTGCCGGTGTAGAAAGGATGGCAGTTGGAGCAGATTTCGACGCGAAGAGCTTGCTTCACGGAGCCGGATTCGAAGGTGTTACCGCATGCGCAGGTCACCGTGGCTGCATAATACTTCGGATGAATCGCTTCTTTCATGATCATTCACCTCTTTCTGCCCTGGTTCCTCATAAGGGGAGTGTCCACGAACCAGAGTTAAATTGACACATAGCGGTATTGTAGCATAGACCCGTTTGGGAAAGCAATACTTTTTGCGGACAAGCCTGCAGACACACTCACAATATTTATTTTGACAGTTACTATCATTTGATATATTATGTCAATATTAAACCGAAAGGGATGGTACAAATGGTTTTGAAAAACAACAGCAGGTGGTGGGTGCTCTTCTCCCTTAGCCTGGGATTGATGGCGGTCAGCCTGGATACGACTGTACTGAATGTGGCATTGCCCACTTTGGCAGTAGAGCTTCAAGCCTCAACCAGCCAGCTGCAGTGGATTCTGGATGCGTATAACTTGATTCTGGCCGTAGTGCTGCTGCCGGCAGGAATGCTGGGCGACAGGTATGGCCGGAAGAAGCTTCTTCTTGGTGCACTTCTCCTGTTCGGAGCAGCCTCGGCCGCCTGCGCTGCTTCAGGTACAGCCGGTATGCTGATTGGCATGCGTGCTTTTCTGGGAATAGGGGCCGCTTTTCTGATTCCCCTCTCCATCTCCGTGCTTCCGGTGCTGTTTAAAGGAGAGGAGAGAACCCGGGCCATGATGATCTGGATGACAGTAAATATGCTGGGTATCCCTCTTGGCCCTCTTGTCGGCGGTTATTTGTTGAAGCATTACCATTGGAGCTCCGTATTCCTCATCAATCTCCCTCTAATCGCAATCGCCCTCACCGCCGTCGCTCTCCTGATGCCCGAATCCCACAGCGAACACCGGCCTAAGCTTGATGCGGGCGGGATCATTTTCTCCAGTACGGGATTGGGCGCCATTACCTTCGGCTTTATCCGGGCCGGCGAACAGGGCTGGAGCGACCATGCAGCCTGGCTGGCTATTGCAGGAGGCATTCTGCTGCTTATTGTGCTGTTTTTGTGGGAACGCAAGGCTGTAGAACCCTTGGTTGATTTCTCCATGTTCCGATCGAGGAGCTTTACCTGGGGAACGCTGCTGGCTACAGGCGTTACCTTCTCCATGTTTGGGCTTTTGTTTGGATTGCCGCAATTTTTTCAGGCGGTAAAAGGAACGGATGCCTTCGGAACGGGGCTTCGTCTCCTTCCATTAATCGGAGGAACTCTGGCGGGCGCCAAAATTTCCGAGCTATTTATTCCCCGGCTGGGCTGCAAAGCAGTGATTTCTGCGGGGTTTGTGCTCCTGGGAGCGGGTTTGGCCTTGGGCACAGGCACCGGGTTGGATACCGGTTTTGGCTATATCGCCTTGTGGACTGTTATTGCCGGAGCTGGTTTGGGGTTTGCTCTGCCTACCGCAATGGATATGGCGCTGGGAGAGCTTACCGAGGCAAAAAGCGGTATTGGTTCGGCCTTAGTCATGGCAACGCGGCAGGTAGGCGCTTCAATCAGCGTGGCTCTGCTGGGTTCGGCCTTGAGTGCCGTCTATCGTGCCAATTTGTCTTTGGGCGGGCTTCCTGATGGAGCCGCACAAGCGATCCGCAAAAGCGCCGCAGCCGGAACAACAGCCGCTGTGAAGCTGAGTTCGCCGGAGATATTGGCTATGATCCGCTCCGCCTATATCCATGGCATGGAAATACTGCTATGGATATGTGCGGGAAGCGCCCTTATCAGCCTGTTCCTGGGCCTCCTCTTTTTGCCCCGCGGGCTGAATGCTGCTGCAGCCAACACCACCGGCAGTACCCGGGCAAGTGACTCCACCCCTTCATAAAACCTTTCCCATCCTGTCCAAAAAAGGTAAACTGGAGAAAACCCCGATTTGACAACGGGGCTTTGGTTACCATGGAGGGATTCCAATTGTCGGATGGAGCAGAGCGCAAAATGGGCCTGCGTGAACGCAAAAAATTGAAAACAAGAGCCACGATCCGCAAAATGGCCATGCAGCTGTTTCGTGAGCAGGGTTACCAGGCGACTACCGTCGAACAGATTGCGGAGGTTTCGGAGGTTTCTCCCAGCACCTTTTTCCGGTATTTCGCTTCCAAGGAAGCGGTTGTGACAGAGGATGATTATGATCCGCTGCTGATCGAAGCATACCGTGTACAACCCCTGGACACCGCCCCTATCCAAGCGCTGCGCAACGCCCTCAGAGAAGGCTTCGGCCATATTTCCCAAGATGACCGGGAAGGGATGTGGGAACGGATTTCTCTGACCTATTCCGTTCCGGAGCTGCGCGGTGCGGCTTTGCAGCAGGTTATGGGCACATCGGAAACCATCAGCATCGAAACCGCACGGCGGTATGGCAAACATGCCTCCGATCTGAAAACACGCACCTTTGCAGCAGCCGTGGTAGGTGTGGTCATTGCGGCCCAGATGCATTACATCGAGCATCCCGAACGGGAATTCGTGGATATTGTGGATGAGGCGCTGGCCTTGATGGATAACGGATTTCCTCTATAAACGTTCCCCGGATGAACCTTCTCGCCACAAGCACAAAAAAAGCTGTCCGTCTTAGACCCTGATGGGTTTTAAGAACGGACAGCTTTTTGATTGATAAGATTGACGAGTCTATTTGCGCGCCAGACTTTCCGGCGTATGGGTGTATGAGCCAAGCTTCGTGCCGGGTAACTCCGCACGGAAGATGTCCAGCATCTGCTTCATGCCGAGTATTTCGCCCCGCGGCTTGGGAATAAGCCCCAGATAACTCTCCGGATCGATGTTCAGGTTGCGCAGCTGGATCAGCTTCAGATCCGTCCGCCGGGCCAGCCCCACCATGGCTTCAATTTCCTCTTCCCTGTCACTAACCCCGGGGAATACCAGATAATTGATGGAGGTAACCACACCCTTGTCGGCTGCATAACGCAGAGACTTCTCCACGTTGGCCAAGGTGTAGCCTCTGGGCCGGTAATAAGCATTGTAATGATCGTCCAAGGCGCTGATCGTGCTCACCCGGATCAAATTCAGGCCCGCGTCCACGATCCCCCGGATATGATCCGTCAGACCCGCATTGGTATTCATATTGATATATCCCATGGAGGTCATCTCTCTCACCCGCTTGATCGCCTGGATGATGATAGGCGCCTGGGTAGAGGGTTCTCCCTCGCAGCCCTGCCCGAAGCTGATAATAGACTCCGGTGTGGTCAAATGCTGCAGCATCAGCTGCACCAATTCATCCACCGTTGGCTTGAAGTTCATCCGCGTCTGCGGCGCCACGAAGGCGCTGCCCTCATCCTGCTCGGAGATACAGCCGAAGCAGCCTGCGTTGCAGGAATAGGATACCGGCACACCGCCCTCCCAACGCCCAAGGAACGTATTGGATGCCGTCAGGCATTCATATTCCAGCGCGCAGTTGGACAGGTGGGTGTAGAGCCGGTTCTCCGGATATTGCTCTGTCAGCTGCCGGACCTTCCGCTTCAGCTCCCGGGGATCGCAGGTATTGGGATTCCATTTATGGGGGTCGTCGCATTGCTCGGCGGCAACATAGAAGCCGTCATTCTTCCAGACCACGGCGGTGTACCCGAACAGGGGCAGCACCGAGGTTTTATCCGACTTGATGTAAGCAGGAATGAGAAGCCGGGTGTAGCCCTGGGGCAGCAGCGCCCCGACGGCGTTATACTCCCCTTGCATAACCTTCATATCGCCTGTAGCCGGATCGGCATATACAGGACGGGTGCAAGGCAGGCTGACCAGCGTCGCTCCTTCCGGCAGAGGAATCAGCTCACCCTCCAACAGATCGACGATCATATCGCCGCTGCGCCCTAAAGCCTCGCAATCGGGATGGTCATAGACCTTGCCGTCTTGATCGGCGTATACCAGTCGCATCAACGTAGCTGCCTCCTTTTTCATCTGCGGGATCCTGTTGGTTTAAGAAACGGAGGTTTTGGCCTTCCGGATATTACCCGTGGGGTCCAGATTCTCCAGGAATTCCTGATTGGTCTTCGCTTCACTAAGCCGCTTCAGGAAGGCCTCCGTAAATTCGTGAGTATCCTGCATGTTCTTGCGCAGGGCCCAGATTTTCTCCAGCTCTTCCTTGGCCAGCAGCATTTCCTCCCGGCGTGTACCGGATTTGCGGATATCGATGGAGGGGAAGATCCGTTTCTCCGCAAGCTTGCGGTCCAAGTGCAGCTCCAGGTTGCCGGTCCCCTTAAATTCTTCGTAGATTACGTCATCCATCCGGGAGCCGGTTTCGATAAGGGCTGTAGCCAGAATGGTCAGGCTGCCGCCTTCCTCAATATTCCGGGCTGCGCCGAAGAACCGTTTGGGCCGGTGGAATGCTCCCGGATCGATACCGCCGGACAAGGTGCGGCCGGTAGGAGGCACAACCAGGTTGTACGCCCGGGCCAGCCGGGTGATGCTGTCCAGCAGAATCACAACGTCTTTCTTGTGCTCAACCAGCCGTTGGGCCCGTTCCAGCACCAATTCTGCCACCTTGATATGATTCTCCGGCAGCTCGTCGAAGGTGGAGGCTACAACCTCGCCTTTGACCGAACGCTGCATATCGGTTACTTCCTCCGGACGTTCGTCAATCAACAGCACAAACAGCTCCACATCGGGATAATTGGTGGAAATGCTGTTGGCGATTTCCTTCAGCAGCAGGGTTTTGCCCGCTTTGGGCGGAGCCACGATCAAGCCCCGCTGGCCCATACCCACAGGTGCCAACAGATCCATTACCCGGGTGGAAATTTGGGTAGGATTGGTCTCCAACGTAATTTTCTTCTGGGGATAAAGAGGAGTCAGCGCGGGAAAATGAAGCCGTTCCGCTGCGGTCTCCGGTTTTTCGCCGTTAACCGCCTCGACCTGGAGCAAGCCGAAATACCGTTCGTTCTCCTTGGGAGGACGGCATTTGCCCGAGACTACGTCGCCGGAGCGCAGGTCAAATTTGCGGATTTGGGAAGCAGAGATATAGATATCCTCCGCACTGGGCAAATAATTGATCGGACGCAGGAAGCCGAAGCCCTCCTGGAGGATATCCAGAACCCCCTCCATAAACATCAAGCCGCCCTTTTCCGCCTGGGCCCGAAGGATGGCAAAAATCAGCTCTTTCTTCTTCATTTGGCCATAATAAGGAATCTGATGATGTTTGGCCAGCTTGTACAGTTCAGTGAGCTTCAGCGTCTGAAGCTCGGACAGTTGCATATCCATCTCATTAACCACCACGCTCTATTAAAATTTTTCATTCTCTTTTGTACACAATACGTTTAACCAGTTTACCCCAAATGCCTATCTCTTATTCCCGCCAAACCTGGGCCCCCAAGAGACTCAGGTTCTCTACCAGATTGTCATAGCCCCGGTCGATATATTCCACACCGGTCACCTCGGTCAGCCCGCCGCCGGGCACAGTCAGACCCGCCACCACCAAGGCTGCTCCAGCTCTCAGATCAGTCGCTTTCACCTTTGCCCCGGAGAGGTGGGTGCCCTCAATAATGGCGGTCCGGCCTTCCACCTTGATTTTGGCTCCCATCCGGACCAGCTCGGGAACATGCTTGAACCGGTTGTTATACACGTAGTCGGTGAGGAGACTGGTGCCGCTGGCCTGGGTCAGGAGGCTGGCCATTGGCGATTGCATATCCGTGGCAAAACCCGGATACACCAGCGCCTTCACATCCACAGCCTGGTAGCCCGGCTGGCCCAGCACCCGGATGGCTTCATCCATCTCGGTAATCTGGACGCCCATTTCCCGCAGCTTGGCCGTGACCGCTTCCATATGCTTCGGAATAATATTATCGACGATCACATCGCCCCGGGTGGCCGCGGCGGCAATCATATAGGTACCGGCCTGGATCCGGTCCGGAATGATAGAATGGCGGCAGCCGTGCATCTCGCTGACTCCCTCCACCCGGATGGTTTCCGTGCCGGCTCCCTTGATGCGGGCTCCCATGTTGTTCAAGAGTGTTGCAACATCTATAATTTCAGGCTCTTTGGCCGCATTTTCGATCAAAGTCACACCTTTGGCCCGGGAGGCTGCCAGCATGATATTAATGGTGGCACCCACGCTGACCACGTCGAGGTAAATCTTCGCGCCGCGCAGTTCCTTGGCTTGAATGTGAATGGCTCCGTATTCATTGCTTACCCGGGCGCCGAGGGCTTCGAATCCCTTGATATGCTGGTCAATGGGACGCGGTTCAAAATTACAGCCGCCGGGCAAACCGATGACAGCTTCACCAAACCGCCCCAGAAGCGCACCCATCAGATAATAGGAGGCGCGGAGCTTCTTGACGTTCCCGTTGGGCATAGGCACGGATTTCAAGGCGGAGGGATCAATGGTCATCTGATCTCCCTGCCATTCCACGCCAGCCCCCAAATCCACCAGAAGCTCGCGGTAGATGGAGACATCGCTTAACACGGGCAAATTATCTAAGGTGACGGGGGTCTCCGCAAGGAGCGCAGCCGGAATTAAAGCAAGGGCGCTGTTTTTGGCGCCGCTGATGGTGACGGTTCCCCGCAAGGGCGAGCCGCCTGCGATCATCAGTTTCTGCATCTGCACCTTTTCCTCCTAAAGCTTTGCCGAGGGCAAAGCTGACTTCGTAAGCATTCGCTAAGTTTTGTCGTGAGACAAAACTTACTTCGTAAGCTATCACTAGGCTTCATAAAAATAAATGTAAGCATCAAAAAATGTACGTTATTCGATGTTTCACAGCATACACCTGGCAATACCACTTGCCAGACCCGCCAGGAAAGAGCGGATAACTTGCCGCCTCCCGGACAGAATCCCGGAAATGAGCCAAGCGTTAACTAGTAACACGTACTGTTCATAAGCATAAGCAGAAGCCTACCAGACCTGCATATGTAAGGGACTTGTACGCCGTTTGGCGTTGTGCAGCAACATACCGAATTCCGGGGACAGGATGGTGAGGTGCAAAAATGAGGCCGTATTTCCAAGGTAGAAGGCAGCCGCGCCGCTTCCTATGATTCTATCGATTGCGACATCATTAGACGCGCAAAAAGGTTCCCATAACAATAGAAAGGGAAGGCATCTGTAAGAGATGGATGCTTTCCCTTTCCGAATTATGTCAAATTACGGAAAACAGATTAAGCTTTGCCGGCGCTGCCGAAAAGCTGAATCTTGGATTTCACCACGTCGATCATGGCGTTGCGGGCAGGTGTCAGATACTTGCGGGGATCATACACCTTGGAATCCTTGGCAAGCACTTCGCGGATAGCGGCAGTACCGGCAACTTGGTTCTCGGTGTTTACATTGATCTTGGAAGCACCTGCAGCGATTGCTTGGGCGATGAGCTCGTCCGGCACGCCGGATCCGCCGTGCAGCACGATGGAAACCGGAATTGCAGCTGCAACCTTTTCAATGATATCGTTGTGGATCTTTACTTCGCCTTTATAAACGCCGTGTGCGGTACCAACAGCAATTGCCAAAGCGTCAACCTTGGTTTCTTCATAGAAACGCAGGGCTTCTTCCGGCTTGGCCAATTGAGCGCTGGCTTCGTCATGGCTGATGTCGTCTTCAGTACCGCCGATGGTGCCCAGCTCGCCTTCAACGGAAACGCCCATGGCATGAGCCACTTTAACGATTTCCTTGGTCAGACGGATGTTCTCCTCGAAAGAATAGTGGGAGCCGTCGAACATAACGGAGCTGAAGCCCGCGCGGATACACTTCATGGCAACTTCGAAGCTGCTGCCGTGGTCCAGGTGGAGGGCGATGGGCAAACCGGATTTCTTGGCGGAAGCTTCCGCAAGAGCGACGGTGTACTCAATACCCATGTACTTCAGTGCGCCTTCGCTGACACCGAAGATAATCGGGGATTTCAGTTCTGTAGCTGCTTCAGTGATGGCTTGAGCAAACTCAAGGTTATTCATGTTGAATTGACCCACCGCATACTTGCCTGCTTTGGCTTGCGGAAGGAACTCATTCATAGAAACTAACAAAGACATGCAGGTTTCCTCCTATCTGTTTTCAATCATCTGGAACATTATATCATACAACCCTGTCATGTGTAACCAAGCCCGTAAAAAACCTTCTGGCTGGCGGATTACAAAGGGGAAAAGGCCATCCATTTCAGGGTGGCTGTTGGCTAGTGTCTCCAGACTGCCGGAAGACTAAACCTGTGGCCCGGCCGTATAACGCAGTACAAGCTGGCGCCAAAAAAAATGATCCTGCCGGCAGGATCAAAGGTAAGGCAAAAGACCTGATGCACGCTTGCAAGACTAGATGGCAAAGCTGCTGTTCGGCCCAAAATGCCGCAGCTCCGTGTTTACCGCCAGACGCAGCTCATCAATGTCAAAGGGTTTGGTGAAATGAGTCAACGCTCCCAAATCCGTGGCTTCCTTGATCATGTCGAGCTCTCCATAGGCCGTCATCATAATCACCTTGATGGACGAATCGATCTGTTTGATATGCTTGAGAATATCAAGGCCGTCCATTCCCGGAATCTTCATGTCCAATAGCACCAAATCCGGCGCTTCCTTCCGGACGATTTCCAGGGCAAGCTTGCCGTTGGAGGCCTGAAACGTCTGATAGCCTTCCACATTGAAGACTTCCATCAGCAGGATGCGAATTCCGTTCTGGTCATCCACAATCAGAATCTTCTTCTTGTCCACTGCATACCCTCCCTATCTTGCGAAACAACAGCTTCTTCGGCGAATAAAGCCATCAATTCCAATGAATGGGTATAACATTCGCTATTCCTTCAGCAAATTCCTGCAATCCTTTAAGTATTTCATCAAAAATCTGAGAAAAACACCTGTCCGAAGGAGATTGTACAGTTTAAAGGCAGGGGCAGAACAGGCATAAAGCAAGAATGCAAGCGCTTACCAAAAAGCCATTTCCTTACAGCCGTTTCTACGTTATGCAAAAACTTCCGCTCCGCGCAGGAAATCTTGCGCGGAGCAGAGCATTTTTAGTGGGACAGCGTGAAGGCTGCTTTGACAAACTCCCGGAACAGCGCCTGCGGACGGTTGGGACGGGAGGTGAATTCGGGATGGAACTGGACAGCCAGGAACCAAGGATGGTCGGGGATTTCGATCATTTCCACCAGACGTCCGTCCGGGGATGTACCGGAAATGCGCAGACCCTTATGCTCCATCGCGTCGCGGTAAGCGTTGTTGAACTCGTACCGGTGACGGTGGCGCTCATATACCAGTTCATCGGCATAACAGGCTTCGGCCAGGGAGCCGGAAGCAATCTTGCAGGGGTACAGGCCAAGGCGCATGGTGCCGCCCAGGTCCTCGATGTCCTTCTGCTCCGGAAGCAGGTCGATAACCGGGTAGCCGGTGGTCGGATTGATCTCGGAGCTGTTGGCGCCTTCCAGGCCCAGGACATTGCGGGCAAATTCCACAACCGCTACTTGCATGCCCAGGCAAATGCCGAAGAACGGAATCTTCTCTTCACGGGCGTACTTGATGGCCATGATCTTGCCTTCAATACCCCGGTCGCCGAAGCCGCCGGGCACCAGGATGCCGGCAACGCCGCCCAGAAGGTCGTCCACGTTGTGCTCATATACATCCTCAGCGTTGACCCAACGGATCTTCACTTCCGAATCGCAGGCAAAGCCGGCGTGGGAGAGTGCTTCCACAATGGACAAATACGCGTCATGCAGCGCCACGTATTTGCCCACAATGGCGATCTCGGTGGTATGCTTCAGCTGCTTCACCTTTTGCACCATGGCTTCCCATTCGGTCATATCCGGGGCATTGGTGTTGAGCTTCAGATGGTTCACTACAATATCGTCGAGCCCTTGCTCGCGCATCATCAAAGGCACGTCATACAGGGTATCGGCGTCGATGCACTCGATGACCGCATTGGCATCGATGTCGCAGAACAGGCCGATCTTGCGCTTCAGATCTTCGGACAGGGTGTGTTCGGTGCGGCAGACAATTACATTGGGCTGGATCCCGATGCTGCGCAGCTCCTTCACACTGTGCTGGGTCGGCTTGGTTTTGACCTCGCCGGCTGCCTTCAGGTAAGGAATCAGCGTAACATGGATGTACATCACATTATCCCGGCCGATGTCGCTCTTAATTTGACGGATGGCTTCCAGGAACGGCAGGCTTTCGATATCGCCGACGGTGCCGCCGATTTCGGTAATGACCACATCGGATTGAGCTTCCCGGCCGGCGCGGAATACCCGGTCCTTGATCTCATTGGTGATGTGCGGAATCACCTGCACCGTACCGCCCAGATATTCGCCGCGGCGTTCCTTGGTGATAACCGAGGAATAGATTTTGCCCGTGGTAACGTTGCTGTTCTTGGACAGGTTGATGTCGATGAACCGCTCGTAGTGACCCAGGTCCAAATCCGTCTCCGCCCCGTCATCCGTCACGAACACCTCGCCGTGCTGGTACGGGCTCATGGTGCCCGGGTCCACGTTGATGTACGGATCAAACTTCTGAATGGTAACCTTCAGGCCCCTGTTCTTCAGAAGTCTCCCTAAAGACGCTGCCGTAATGCCTTTGCCTAAGGAAGATACAACACCGCCCGTCACAAAAATATACTTCGTCACAAGTTTAACCCCCTGCATGATCATGCGCGTTATTTTTTGTTCCATGTTTCAGGTCTGCGTGAGCAAAAATAAAAAGTGACCCGCCAAGAAGACGGGGCACTTTTAAATGTCATTGATCTCGCTTTCGGATCACCAAATCCAAAGCCCATGCAATATATTACCCTCTTTCGCATGAGCATGTCAAGGTTGCGCCGCAAAAAAGAACGTCTATCGACACACTCTGCCAAAAGGGAGAAATGACTACCTATTTGTCGTCCTCTTCGCCTTCGTCCAGGTCGTCTTCGAATTCAGAGTCCTCTTCCTCGGACTCCTCCAATTCTTCATCCAGCTCCTGAATCTCGTCGGTCTCATCCAGCTCTTCTTCGATCTCGTCGGGAGCGAACATTTCGTCCTCTTCTTCCGCCACTTCCTCGTGGTCTTCGTCGAAGGAGTCGAAATCCTCTTCCTCGGCCGGGAAGCTTTCCTCTTCCTCATCTATATATTCCTCTTCGTCCAAATCATCATCGTCGTCGTTAATGATGCGGGGACGTTTGGCACCGCCCATTTCGCCTTCTTTATTGTCAACGGGGTACCAGCGTTTCAGACCCCACAGGTTATTACCTACGCAAGCGAAACGGCCGTCCACGTTAATCTCCGTATACAGCTGGGCAATCAGCCGGAGGATGTCCTCTTCGGTGTAACCCTTGATTTTGGCCACCTCATTCATGAGGTCACGGTAATAAAAAGGAGTGTTGGCCGCCTTCAAGATGTTGAATGCCAAGTCCACCATGGGAACTTCCCTGGCCTGCTCCGGTGTAAGTTTTGAAAGATACTCGCTCATGTACGTGTACACGCCCTTCCTACAGTCTCGCCTTTATCTTCATATAAGTAAACCCTATTTTATGTAAAAAAGCAAGCGGTTGCGGGAACCGCAGGCATGGACCCCATAAATAAACAGAGGCGCCCCGACAGCGCCTCCGTTTATGACTGTACCCCTGTAGAGGCAGGCATACGCCTATCCTCCCTTGATGTTTAACGAGAGCCACAAACAGCCCTCTCCCTATATCCTATGTAGGGATTGGCGGTTTGACACGGGTATCCGCTCATTTTACGGGAATAAGGCGCTTGCATTGCGCGTCCGAAACGAGCCGCTCATAAGATAATGCATTATCTATGCAGGTATGCTGTACGAATGCCTGAGGAGGGGTCCGCCTTGACGATGCCAACGCTCACCGAACTGATGGAAGAGGAGCTCCGCGGGTTTGGGGAATCATCGGCACGCTATCTCATCCGACTCCGGTCCTCTTCCGATTGCCGTGAAATTGTCCGGGGGCTCCGGGAACCCGGCGGCTGCCCCGCCCATCAAGTTGAAGCCCTTCCCTTCATTAATGCCGTTTTTCTCCAGCTGCAGTCTCCGGAGGCTTTCCTTCACCACCCCGAGGTGGAGGGAGTGGAGCGGGATGAAACGCTGGCGGTCATACAGGATAAGGCCACCCGGCTGTCCCCCGGTGAAATCCGCCGCCAGGCCAGCTTCGCCCGGAGCAAACCCTTCATCCCCTGGGGCATCCGCCACATCCAGGCCCCCCTTGCCTGGAAAGCTGCAACGGGCCAAGAAATCCGGATTGGCGTCATCGATACCGGCGTGGACTTCTCCCATCCGGATCTGCGGGATTCCATCGCCGGCGGCATTAATCTGATCCACCGCCACCTCCCTCCTCTGGATGACAACGGCCACGGCACCCATATCAGCGGCACCATAGCGGCCGGGGCAGGACAGGGTATGTCGGGAGTGGCGCCCCATGCCAAGCTTTATGCGGTCAAGGCCTTCGACCATAACGGCACATCCTTCGTGACGGATATTGTGAAGGGCATCGATTGGTGCGTCAATCATGGCATCCATATCATCAACATGAGCTTTGGGATGAAAAGCTACAGTCCTTCTCTAGAAACGGCTGTGCGCAATGCCGCCAAGGAAGGAGTCGTCATTATTGCTTCGTCCGGCAACGAGGGAAAGAAGGGAATCATTGATTACCCGGCCCGTTTTCCGAACACCATAGCTGTAGGCGCGACGGGACGCAACGGGAAGATCGCCGGCTTCACCAACCGCAGCACCCAGATCGACATTTACGCACCGGGAGAGCGGATTGTCTCCACCTGGCTGAATGGCAAATACCAGGAGCTTTCCGGCACCTCCATGGCCACCTCCCATGTCAGCGGTGTAGCCGCCCTGATGATGGCCATAAAGCCGGGAATAAGCCTCTCCACGCTTCTGTCGGGGCTGCAGCGGTCTGCCATGCCCATCAGCTCTACAGCACGGAAAGCCGGCTTCCTGGGTGAGATCAACGCCATCCGAGCCGTACGGGCCGTAAGCCGCAAAAAGCAGCGCTCCTCCCATGTACGTGCAAGGGTTCAGGCTTCTGCCGGCCCGGCGGCGCGGATTCCGATATCCAGCCGGTAGCTGCCGACTCTCTCCCCGCCCATAAACAGCTCATATTCCCAACGGAGCTGCTCCAGCCCGTCCTTCATGTGGACCTTCAGCTTGCGCGTGAAGGTGTCCATCTCCATCCGCCCATGAGGGGTATCATAGTAACCGGGCAGACGTTCCCCCGAACGGAATTGCTGCTCGCTTTTGATACCCCCCTGCCGGAGAAGCCGGATGGCTTTTTTGCCCTCCGGTTCGATCCGCAAAAGCGCGGTGACTCTGCCCATCTCCGATTCGGGCTCCTCATATTGAAAAAACAGCTTTCCGTCCCGGGCATAACGTTTGCCCCGGACCTGCTGCACCACCTTGCCGCTGTCGCTGATGCTGGTAATGGTCAGTTCCACGTCCAACCGGTCCGCCTCCTTCAAGAACAACTATAAAAAAGAGGAGCCACCATGAGGGGCTCCTCCTTCGTGTGCTGCTATTAGTGTACAGACCCTTGCGCCTGCAAGCAAGGATCAGGATGTTTATACCCGCAGAATCTTGGTATCGAAGGCTGCCAGGGTTTCGGTGACGGCGCCGCTTTTTTCCGTACGCACCGTAATGGTTTGTTCGCTATCGGAGTTGTTGATGAGAATCAGCGTATTGCTGTCCGGATAGTACGCGCATTCCGCATAGGCATTGTCCGTCAGGTACAGCTGCTCCGCAGACTGGCCGGCAGCAGCCAGAATCAGCTCCAGGAGGGCCCTCGTATTGGCTACCGAGTGCGTGTAGCTGGAGAGATAGACGCCCTTGCCTTTGCCGAAATCATGCACAGACGCAGTAGGTGTTTTGCCTGCAGCAGCCCATACCTTGGCCTTGCCGTTGGTCAGATAGACGCCTTCGCGGACCTTCAGTCCTGCAGGCAGAGTGAAGCCAGGCTGGACAGCCTCCACGGGCCACTTGCCGTGACTGATCCGTTCCCCGGTATCCCTGTCAACGCCCAGCACCTGCGCCATGCGGAACAGTGTGTCCTGTCCGGGGGCTGCAGAGGGTTCGTTTACACCGAGGAATACGCCGCCGCCGTGCACCCAGCCGGTGATGGCTTCCACAACTGCCGCATCGTTCCACAGCTCGCCGCCGCTCCATGCGCTGCCCGCGGTTCCTGCGTTGATAATCACGCCCACATCCGAGGGGATACCCGCCTTGATGTCCTCGAAGCTCAGGAACTCCACCTCGAAGGGAAGACCGGACAGGCTTTCCATGATGTTGATCAGATCGAGTTCCGGGTTTTCATGATAGTGTCCGGAGCAAATCCAGCTGCGCAGCTTGCCCCAGGCGGTGAGCACGCCGATTTTGGGCGTGAGGGAATACGGCTTGCCGCTTTGGTGCAGATCACGGATCTCGCGGAACTCATCGGCAATCTTTTCGATATAGTCGCAGAAATCCGGGTACGGCTCAACCAGATGGAGATAACCGCCCAGGCCGATCCGGTCCACCGGAGCCCGCAGCAGTGCGCGGCGGATGCTGTTCCAGAAGTTCTTGGCATCCAGCGTCGGGTTGCCGCCTTCCATGAAGGTAGGCAGTCCGCCAAGCCCTACGGGGAACAGGTACGGATGCAGCCGCAGCTCGTGGGTGGCGACCCCTTCCACTCCCGAGCCCAGACGTGCCTCGAAGCCGGAGAATACGCACTTAATAATGCCGTCAAAGCCAAATTCGGCGAATCTGCCGTTGTACGGCTCAATGCCGACCCAGCTGTCGTCATAGAAAACATAAGCCAGCTTGTTGTACTTGTGGGCGATATCAATCAGCTTTTTGCCGAACTCAATGACAAAATCGTTGATAAACGCCATCCAGTCCAGCTTGCGCTGATCCGGAACCGCATGGGTGACCCGGAGCTTGCCCTTGTTGATGAAGTCCTCGGAGGTGATGCGGTAGCCGTATTTCTCGGCGAACAGCTCCAATGCCCGCGGGCTGACGGTAAAGTCATAGGACGCCCAATCCGTGAACAGATGACGGTTGTTCTCATCGGAGCCCCAGATCCACACGAAGTTGTAGAACATGGAGGTAAACCGGATGACGTTGGTAGCAGGATGGTTCACGCACCACTCGTCCAGCCAGTTCAGCATATACTCCTGGGTTTCGGTATGGATGGGGTCGATCTGCATCAGATGCTCTTTGTTCCAATTGTTTGTGGTATGATTGTACATGGAGATTTCTTCCCAAATCCGGAAGGCCATGAAGTTGACGGTATAGGCATGCCACTTGGTTACGCCGGTCAGAGCGACACATTGCGATGCGCTGTCATAGGTCCACTGGCTGCGGGGAAGCTCTGCCCCGGAGGTGCGGTCGAAGACCTGCCAGTAGGCTATGGATTCAGGGGATTCATTCACGGCAAACTGATCGGCGAAGAAATCCTTCATCAGCGGGATCGTCAGGCTGTCTGCTTCAGCCACAACTGGCTGGGTCATCAGGAAGGTCTGCTGGAGCTTGTCCGGGTTTTGCTTCGCCCAGTCATTGTGGTCACGGATAATACAGATGGTGGAATAAATATCGTAACCTGCGTTCAGAATTTCATCGGACAAGGCGGTGCCGTCGCTGTCGCGGATGACATCGGCTCCCCACTTTTTCGCCAATTCAAGGGTTAAGGCTTCGTAGCCGGATTCTCCCGGAAGGGTGAAGCCTCCTGTTTTCTTTTGTACCATAATGCGCCTCCCTGCCACTTACGGGCAATTTGTGTAAGCGTTTACCTGGATCATAGGACAAAAATCCGGGTAAAACAACGAATGATTTGAAAGAGCCGGCGAATTGCATTGCCAAAGCATAAAAGTGTGATTATATTAAAAGCATATAGCCCTTTTGACTTGAATTCAACCTAAGAATTTTCATGCATATATAAAAATTTGAGTGTCATATAGGAGAAAAGTCATGGATCATAATATTTTTGTGGTGCTGACGGATACGGAGCTGAAATTGCCCTTTTTTGTAACCAGCGCTGGCGGCTGGGAGCACCAGGATAATATGCTCCGGGAGGGCGGCTTCCCCGACTTTCAGTGGATTCAATGCATCTCCGGTGAAGGGATTCTGGAGACGGAGGGCAAACGGTTTGCCGTATCCGCCGGTCAGGGGATGCTGCTTTATCCTAACCGCAAGCATCATTATTATGCGGTGCGGGAGCCTTGGGCGACTCGGTGGATTTCCTTCAACGGCGTCCAGGCGGAGGGGATGCTGGCCTCCCTTAAAATGAACGCCTCGGCGGTGCTCCAGCTGTCCCATCCGGATATCGTGCTCCAGAAGCTCCTGGAGGCCAACGAATTGCTGCAGTCCAAGGACCCTTCCCGGTATATCCGCTGCTCTGCGCTGATCTACGCCATCGTTCTGGATCTGTTCATGTACTCCAGCACCCCGGATATGCGCTCCCGCACGGAGCATTACGAGCAGCTGATGCCGGCTTTGTCCTATATCGACGAGCATTTTATGGAGCCGCTGACCCTGGAGACTCTGTCGTCCCAGCTGCGAATTTCCCCGCAATATACCTGCCATCTGTTCCAAAAGAGCTTCGGCCTGCGCCCCTTCGAATACATCAACCGGTTCCGCCTGAGGCGGGCCAAGGAGCTTCTGCTGCGGCATCCCGAGGTGGATGTGAAGGATATCGCCCGGGCGGTGGGCTATGAGCATGCCAGCTATTTCATCAAGCTGTTCAAGCAGCAGGAGGGTGTGACCCCCAGCGCCTTCCGCAAGGTCCACCGGCAGTAAAAGCCGTAAAGGCGCCGTCTCTGCCGGGTATAGGGCTCCTTCAGACAGTCTGCCGTTTTTGCGGCAGGCTGTTTTGCTGTTGTTGCGGCTTCCCCTCCGATAAATATATTTGTCCCCTTCTGTCTCTGACTGAATACCTCCGCCCGGATTTTTCCATACTGGTTACTAAAAGATAAAAGAGGTGACCACACATGGCTGAAGAACGCCGGGAATCCAGGAAACGTCAGAAGGGCAACCGGTTTACCCGCGGCGCAAAGCGGATGTTGTCCCTGTTCCTGTCGCTGACCGTAATCGGCATCCTGCTGGGAGGCCTGACCCTTCTGTACCTGCGTTCCCAGGCTTTGCCTGCGGTCACCGTTTCCCAGAATTCCCAGATTCTCGATATGCAGGGCAATCTTATCGATACCTTCCACTCCGGCCAAAACCGCGAGGTTGTGAGTCTATCAGAGGTTTCCCCCTACCTGATCCAAGCGGTGCTGTCCGTGGAGGACCGGCGCTTCTACAGCCATCTGGGCATCGACCCCAAGGGTTTGGCCCGGGCTGCCGTTCAGGATATCAAGACCATGTCCATGGAGCAGGGCGCCAGTACGCTGACCCAGCAGCTGGCCCGCAATCTGTATCTGAGCCATGACCGCACCTGGTCCCGGAAAATCAAGGAGGCGTTTTATGCCCTGCATCTGGAAATGCGGCTGTCCAAGGACGACATTCTGGAGCAGTATTTAAACCAGGTGTACTTCGGCCACTCCACCTACGGTGTTCAAGCCGCCGCCAAAATGTTCTTCGGCAAGGATGCCAAGGACCTGGATCTGGCAGAAGCGGCCATGATGGCTGGGGTGCCAAAGGGGGCCAAATACTACTCTCCCTATTTGAACATGCAGAATGCCAAGGACCGCCAGAAGGTGATTCTGAATGCTATGGCGGAGGAAGGGATTATTACCCCGGAGCAGGCGGAAGCCGCCCACCGGGAAGCGCTGACCATTGTGCCCCGGCAAACCAATACTGTCTCAGAGGCGCCTTATTTTCAGGAATATGTAAAAAATGTGGTGCTGGATAAGCTGAACATGACAGAGGATCAATACGAGGCGGGGGGGTTGAAAATCTACACCACTTTGGATTTGCGGGCCCAGAAAATTGCCGAGGAGGCGGTGGCTGCGGAAATTCCAGCGGATTCCGAGCTGCAGGCCGCGCTGATCGCCATCGATCCGCGGAATGGCTACATCAAGGCTATGGTGGGCGGTAAGGACTTCAAGGAAAACCAGTTCAACCGGGTTTTTGCCACCACCCGGCAGCCGGGCTCCGCGTTCAAGCCATTGATCTATCTGGCTGCCCTGTCGGAGAATGTGTCACCCTTAACCACGTACAAAAGCGAACCCACAGTGTTCACCTATGACCAGGGCCGCAAAACCTACTCCCCCAGCAATTATGACAATATCTACGACAATACAGATATCGACATGCGCCGGGCCATTATGAAATCCGACAACATCTATGCGGTCAGCACCATTATGGCCGTCACTCCGGAGAAAACCGTGGACATGGCCCGCAGGCTGGGCATTACCGCCCCCTTGTCCGCGCTCCCTTCCCTTGCGTTGGGCACCTCCCCGGTCAGCCCCTTCGAAATGGCCTCGGTTTACGGAGTCCTGGCCAACGGCGGGGTGCGGGCGGAGCCCATGGCTGTGATCCGGGTGGAGGACCATGCGGGACGGGTGCTGTATGAGGCCAAGCCGGTGGAATCGTCGGTGATTCATCCAGCCTACACCTATGTGCTGACCAATTTGATGCAGTCCGTTTTTGAGGAGGGAGGCACCGGGTACCGGGTATCCGACCTGATGAAACGGCCCGTCGCCGGCAAAACCGGCACCACCAACTACGATGCCTGGATGGTGGGCTACACCCCGGAGCTGTCCACCGCTGTATGGGTCGGCTACGACAAGGACAAAACCATCGGCAAGCTGGACCAGCGCAAGGCTGCCCCCATCTTCGCCGCCTTCACCGAACGGACGCTGGAGACGGTGCCGCCCAAGCTGTTCCCCGTGCCCGAGGGTGTGGTCAACGTCTACATTGACCCCGTAACCGGCAAGCTGGCCAATGACGGCTGCCCCAACAGCCGGATGGAAGCGTTCGTGGAGGGCACCGAGCCCACGGAATACTGCGCTCCGGCACAGAATGCATCCAGCCAGAAGGACGCGGAGGGCAAGAAGCAGGAGGGCTCCTGGTGGAAGGATCTGAAGCGGTGGTGGAATGAGTAGATAAAAGCCTTTCCCGGACAGAACACTGGGAAAGGCTTTTTGCTGTAACAAAATTCCACTCCATCCCCCATTTTTCGTGATATGATGATGAAAAATGGAATATTTATGCATCCTACCTGGTTTTCACATCTGAAAGGGGATCGTTCATGTACCGGAAAGCTAATGGTTTCTTTGTCGTTTTGTTCATTGCAGGCATATTTCTATTAGGGGCAATAAACCATGCACATGCAGAGAGCATGTATTTGCCTGAAGATCAAGACCAGATATTACCCTATCTGAATGATTCAAAAAAGAATGTGCGGTTCCGTGGAAGTGATCAATTTGTATTTACCGGGGGTGAAAAAACCAAACTCACCACTGGTTTGGTCCGGGATCAAAGCGGCACGCTTTATTATGTAATTGGAGACCAACTCATAGCTTCATCTCTGGAAGGTGATCTTCTGTGGTCATATCACCTTTCCTTCTCCGATGGTGTCAAAAATCCTGTTATAGGAGCAGATGGCACTATATATGTTTGTGTGAGTGAATTTGATTACGGCAGGAATGGAACTTCGGGAGTGGTTTACGCTTTTTCCCGAGATGGCGTGTTGAAGTGGATGCGGGAAATGGAGAGAGAGTTTCCTATCGGAGCCAGCTATCTTTTTGCCGGTGATATAAATGGCAACGTGATTTTTCAAACGGAAAAGGGCATTGTCTCTATGGCGCCTGGTGGCAGGATTAATTGGGTAAACACGGGACTTCAGGTATTAACAAAATACGAAGTTATTGACTCCTATTATTCTAATATCGCAGATATCCAAACGGATGGAAGGGATAATATCATCATTCAACTGAAGGACAGTATTGCTTCATTGGATAAAAGCGGAAATGTAATTTGGAAAAAGGCAGAGACAGGATGGGTTTATCTTGAAGAAGGTACCGTATATATATTGTCTCCTGAAGGAATACAGGCTTACAATGCAGCAACCGGTGCAGGCAGACAGGTAAACCCTGAGGAAATTCCTTTATCTTCCCCCCTTCCCCATGATCATGAGGGTGGGTTTTATATTACAGTTAACGGCGGGGTATCCAAAATCAGTGCCGACGGAACAACTATATGGACCTACACGTTGAAGGAATCTGGTTATGGCAGCAACCATACAACTATGCGTTCCGATTCTCAAGGGAATCTGTACTTTTCAACTAATGGAGCCAGTGTATATTCGTTAGATAAGAATGGTAACGAGCGTTACGCCCTCCTAATCCAGCAACGAGTATTTGATCTCTCCGATATTGCCATTGATTCGGCCGGCACCCTTTACTTCCTTTCAGACACAGCGGGCTTCTCCCGCATTTCGACGGTAAAGAAGGAGATCCGGATTCGCTTGGACGAACGTGAGGTGTTACTGCCGGTTTATCCTACGCTACTGAATAATGTAACGATGCTCCCGATGCGGAATCTGTTTGAGCTTCTGGGCGCAAGTATAAATTGGGAAGCAGCCAGCCAGTCGGTTACTGGCAGCAAGGAAGGAAAGAAGGTTAGCACAACTGTTGGTTCTACAACAGCAATAGTCAATGGTGCCACTGTGGTTTTGGATGAAGCACCAATTATTCGGGACGGCTATACCATGGTTCCTCTTCGATTTATTGCGGAAACATTCGGGTACGATGTAGCCTGGGACCCGGAGGGGATGATTATTGAATTGAACCGTTCCGGAGAAGAGAAGATTGTCTCCAATAAAATTCCGACGACACAAACCGTCATTAGCGATAAAGTACAACGTTTTTACCTAACCGCTCCTGGGGATTTGAAACCGCAGAATCTCACAAGCGGTATCTTTTTCGGCGGGGATCTACAAGCAGGACTTTTTATGCAGATGGAATCCATGATGAAAGAAGACTTTGCTTCTGATACCACTGTTTCAGATGTGGAGGAAATACTTGGTGAGGCTTTGAAAGTTCTCATTAACAATATGGTGAAGAGCAAGGGGGTTCCTTTGACCGTTGGGGACTTGAAGGCCATTCAATTCGAGGTCACTGGGGAAGTCGAGAAATTAAAGCTAAAACGACTTATAACCATTTATGAAACGGAAGAGCGATTCTACATCATGCAAGCTTGGTCCTTAGAGAGTAAGTATCAGGAATTGGTGTCGAATATGAAAGATATGGCCGGAACCTTCCGGTTAATGGATATCGGATACTGAAGTGCTTAGAGCTTTTATCCGGACACAGGATCCGTTATTTTCACGGAATTGAGGGTTTTGGTGATTTCGCGGACACAGGGTACGCTATTTCCTCTAAAGTCCGCCCCCAGGTGCTTATTTCGCTCCAATAACGGCTCCTGAGTCCGCATAATTGCGAAAAGACCGTTTTACTGGCTAATAGCGGATCCTCTGTCCGTTGGGGCGGCAGCCTCATGTAGATAGCCATATGCAAGAAGCCGAAAAGCCGGGACACCCATCCCGGCTTTTGTCTATTGCCTTATTTCAGCGCCTGCTTCAGCTCTGCGGGGGTGCGGTCCCACCATTCCGGGTTATGCCGGATCAGCAGGTCCTTCAGTGCGGCTTTGCCCGCAGCATCCAGATTCTCCACGAGAATCTGCCGCTTCATGGCCTTGTCCATCCGGTTCACATGATCGGCGAGAACCTTCCAGCCCTTCTTGGCCTCCGGGTCCACCGACATCTCGCAGGATGCCAAGCCGCCGTAAAACTGGCCTTCGGCATTACGGTCCACGGCTACCCAAACGACCCAGCAGGGCCGCCCGTTGGGCACCTCATTTTTATCTGGAGTAAACCGAATCCCCTTTTCCAGCTTGCTTCTGGCATGGAGGGTGCCGGCATCAATG
Organism: Paenibacillus mesotrionivorans; assembly: GCF_046098205.1. Classification (NCBI taxonomy): domain Bacteria; kingdom Bacillati; phylum Bacillota; class Bacilli; order Caryophanales; family Paenibacillaceae; genus Paenibacillus; species Paenibacillus mesotrionivorans. The sequence continues at coordinate 28,498 of NZ_JBJURJ010000021.1, forward strand.
TAGGCTTCCCCTCCGTCAATGATTACGCCGGACACATTGGACAGGTCAATGGAGCCTGCCCCGAAGCCCTTGTGGCTGTTCCGGTTGCTGATGATATTCAAACCGCCCGGTTTGCTGTTCTGGCTGCCTGTCTCCATTACACTCACACCGCCTCGTTGGATTTTGTGCTTATGTGACCACTGTAACACAATATTCATATTTGCACCAATCAGACAAGGGCGGGAATGCCGACACAAAACAGGGTTTTACATGCAACAAAATGTCGTCCCCCTCCGTCTAATAAAAAAAGGGAAATTTGGGAGCACAACCGGCGGAAGGCAGGAATGGAACAATGGGCAATTGGAAGAAAATCATGTTTTGGGGCATAGCTGCGGCAGCTGTGTTTTCATTGGCGGGATGCCAAGAGGACGCTGGCAAAGAGGCGCTTCCAAGCGGACTGTCCGGTTCGCCGGTGACGGCGGGAGCAAGCTCCTCTCCGGGTATAACCAGTCCCAGTCCCGCTCCCAGCAGTGCCGCGGTGCCTGAGGATATAGGTAAGCTGTTGGCGGATAAGGTCATTACCCCTATAAGCTATACGCCGCCGGGTGAAGACAAGCAGCCTGCTTTGTTGCGGGTTAAAGGAATGCCGTCTCCCGAACTCAATGTGGAGGGGCTGTACCGCGATTTGTTTTACGGACTGGGGAATGCCCTGAAGTGGACGCTCTTCCGGGTGGAGGATGAACAGAGCACCGCCTTCATGGAGACAGACGCTGCCAGTCCCAAGGCCTTCCGGTTGGCTAAGATGAAGGGTGAGGCTTATTTTTTTGATAAGGAGAGTATCCGCAAGTATCAGCCGTTGGATCCCCTTGCAACGGCCGCCAAGCTGAATCCAGTGCTGCAGGCCGGTCTGGACGGCGGCTGGGCTCCCGGTTCACTGACCACGGTACTGGGGAAACAGGACAGCAGCTTCAACGGGTATGACATTTATTTTGATAAGCATGTGGAGGTAGAGGGCGGGAACATATTGTCCAGCATTCTGTTCCGCAAGGAGTATGCCCCGCCGGTAATCGGCAATCTGGGTACAGCCTCCACCCGGGCGGATATCGAATCGCTTTTGGGCAAACCACCCTTTGAGCAGCCTGCTCCGCTGTCCGTATTCGGCTACAAGCTGGAGCCGTTTTATCTTTTCTTTACAGGGGAAGCTCCTCCTTATGATATCTCTGTTTATCCGCGGAGAATGTCCGGTGGCAATAACGGTCCGGAGCTTCCGGAGCTTACAGCCGCAAACACGGGAGAAAATGGGATCGATGTCCAGCGGCTGGTGGATCAAATGCGGGAGAAGTGGCCGGATTATGAGACCTTCAGCAATAGCAGAGGCAGCTATGGCGTCACCTATCCCCACAGGGGAATCTGGACGGAGGATCTGTTAAGCGGAGACACGGATTACAAGGGCGGGGTCATCCAGGTATATGTTAACTACGAGGGACAGTTGACGGAGGACATCCGCCTGCCGCAAGATGCCGATAAGCTAAAGAAGCTGGCTGCGGCCCCCGACTGGTCTGAGCCGCTTGCCTCCTACCGCTTCCGGCTGCATGAGGATATGGTATTTAACCGGGAACAGGAGCGTCTGCAGAACGAACAGTTTATCCGGGATGCAGCGGCGAAAGAGGGAGTTACCTCCCCCAACGGCCGGATTATTGCCAAAGCCAAGGACAACACCACCTACGAGCATGCCGGACTGTATTTGTTTTATCCCGGTAAGGAGCAGCCTTCCCGGGAGGTGCATATCGGCAATTTCATTTGGAACATCAGCTGGCTGTCCGACAGGTACGTCATCTTCGAAGCTTCATTCCGGGGCATTGTCGCCTACGACACCGTTCAGAACAAGCTCATCAACATTAAAACCTCCCCTGACTACGCCGACGACTACCGTCTGGTGGAGATCAAGGACGGAATCATCCGGTACACGGACGGCAAGACGGAGGCGGATCTGCCCTACTCGTTTAATAAAAAAGGAGAGCTGGTGCTCCCCTAGCGGCCATCTCCTGTATCCTCCAGCTCCTCCAGTCTGGCGCGGATAAGAACCAACGCTGACTCATACGCTTCAACCCCGGCAAGCGGCTCCCATTCCTCTTCCTCGAGAAGGGATTGAAGGAGCCGTTTTCTGATTTCCAATTGACCGGAAGGGCCAACCTCTAATTGGACGCTTCCAAAATAAGGGTTATTGCTGTAGTCCGTTCTCATACCCAGCACCATATCCACATACTCGCTAAACCAGCGGGCTGCTTCTCCGGTTTGGCCGTTGGTGATGCTTTGCAGAGCCAAACCTCTTGCTCCCGCCCCCATACCAATGCCAAACAGCCGATCCAGCTGATGAAGAGCCGTCAGATACGCCAGCTTCTCCTGCTCCCGTCCTTCTCCGTCCGCAGCCTGAGCCAGGTACGACAGCATCACTCCGGAGAGGTGCACATGCCAAAGCAGCTGCCGCTGGCACAGCTCCCCGATTTGGGGGTATTTGCCCAGCTTCAGCAATACGGCGGGGTACAGGCTCATGGGGTCAGCCCCCCGGGAAGCGGGGAGATCCCGAAGCAGCGCTTCGGCAGCCTCCGGTTCATTAAGACGCATGTGAATGCCGGCGGAGACAAACAACGCCTCCTCCCGGCGTTCATCCCCGCAGCTGTCCGCCGCTTCCTGCAGCAGCTCCAGACAGCGCCACAGCTTCTTCTTAGCCTCTTCCTCCGTCACGGAATCCTTAACCCCCAGGTACATCTGGGCCAAACCTGCAGCCACCAGCTTCAATCTGCCGCTGTTGGGATATTCCTTCATGTACCGTTCCGCAGCCGCTTCTCCCTCCTCATAACTGCGGAATAGATAAAGGTCCCTCAGCTCTTCTTTTATCCTGGTCAGCACTTCCTCCGGCAATTCCTTGTGGAAGGACAGCAGCTCATCCGGTGTGGTATCCAGCGCTCGGGCCAGGGGATTCAGCAGGAAGATATCCGGGGAGGAGCCCCCCGTTTCCCATTTGCTTACCGCTCCGGCGGATATCCCGACCTTTGCGGCCAGCTGCTCTTGAGTCAGCCCCCGTTTTTTCCGCAGCGCCAGAATCACATCTCCCACCTTGGACCTCTCCATAACGTTGTTCAGCTCCTTATCGGTAATGAATCCGTTTGCTTATCCTTTATCTTACCCTCCGGAATGCCTGCCAACAATGGAGGCGAAGTCGCGTATTCTTCAATAAAATGTGAACCGCTCTCCTGTCCGGCATTGCCCATCAAGATTTGTCCCAGGAGTTTCGGCAACCGGATATATTTGTCCACCCCCCCACATATACATGCTGTAGACGCTTGTCAACGGGGTGAATGTCAATGAAACCGAAACTGTCCAACCGTATATTCCAATGGGGGCTGGTGCTGGCCTTTGGCCTGGCTGTCACCGTCACTGTCTCCTCGTTCTTCCCTGGTCCGGGAGCCAACGTAAAGACCGCTCTGGGGGATGAACCCGCAGCAGGCGAATCCCTCTCCACGGAAATCCCCCGGGAGAGCGACTCCGAGCCGGCATTAAGCAACCGCCTGGTGGAGTATCATATGGCCGTATCCCTTTCTCCGGATGAAAAGCTGCTTCAGGGCGCCCAGTCGGTAACCTGGAAAAACCCGGGGGGCCAGCCCGTATCCCAGCTGTATCTGCACCTGTATCCGAATGCCTTTGCCTCCAAAAAAACCACCTTCATGCAGGAATCCGGCGGGCGTTTACGGGGTGACAAGCAGCCGGAGGATGGCTTCGGCCAGATGCGGCTGGACAGCCTTGCCACAGAAGAAGGGGTCAACCTGATGGACCGGGTGAGTTATGTGCAGCCGGACGACGGCAACAAGAATGACCAGTCCCTTATGAAGATTGAGCTTCCCACCCCTGTGCAGCCCGGCGGTAACATCACCCTGACCATGGATTTCCGGGTCAAGCTTCCCCAGGTATTCGCCCGGATGGGGTACTCCGGTAATTTCGTCATGGCAGGCCAATGGTTCCCCAAGCTGGCGAAATACGAGCCTGCCGGAACCCGGAGAAGAACCGAGGAGGGCTGGAACCTCCACCAATACCACGGCAATTCAGAATTCTACGCCGACTTCGGCATTTACAACGTAAAGATTAAGGTTCCCGCCGACTATACCGTCGCCGCCACCGGCTTCCCTACCAAACCTGCCACTGTGGAAAATGGAACGAAGGTTTACCGGTTCTACTCAGACGACGTCCATGACTTTGCCTGGGCGGCCTCGCCGGACTTCATCTATGTGGAGGAGCCCTTCTCCGCCCCCAATGTTCCGGGGGTCAAGATCAAGCTGTACCTGGACCCGGCCCATGAGCATCTCAAAAGCCGCTATCTGGCCGCCGCCAAAAAATCTCTGGCCCGCTACAGCGAATGGTACGGTCCGTACCCCTACTCCACGTTATCCGTAGTGGTGCCTCCTGCCGGAGGTAACGGTGCAGGCGGGATGGAATACCCCACCCTGGTCACCGCCTGGGGAGCGGATGAAGCCAGTCCCGGCCTGGAGCTGGAGCGGGTGGTGGTGCATGAGATCGGACACCAGTTTTTCTACGGCATGGTGGCCTCCAATGAATTCGAGGAAGCATGGCTGGACGAAGGCTTCACCTCCTATGCCGAGGACAAGGTAATGGAGAAGGAATACGGCGTCCGCCCCAACCTGCCCGTAGAGGCCAGCTATATTACAGCCCCTGAGCCACTCACCCGGAATGCATGGGATTACGGCAGCCATGACGAATACGCCGAGAATGTCTATACCCGGGCCAAGCTTGCTCTCTTCGCCATCGAAAAGGAAATCGGCAGTGACCAGATGGCCAAGGTGATGAAGTCATATTTCACCCGTTGGAAGTTCAAGCATCCCGCAACGGCAGATTTCCAGACGGTACTCGAGGAAAAAACAGGAAGGTCCTGGAAGGAATTCTTCGACCAGTTTATCTATGCGGGTGGTATGGTGGATTTCGAGGTGGCAGGCATCAAGGTGGACAAAACACCCGAGGGCGCCTATAACAGCCAAGTGCTCATCCGTAAGAAGGGCGCTAATGTATCTCCGGTCCCTATCCGCTTCCGCTTTACCGACGGCACTGTTATGGAAAAAAGCTGGGACGCCCAAGGCAGCGAAATTGTGTATACCTTGAACCACAGCGCTCCCCTGGAATGGGCGTTTATCGATCCCGGCTACAGCCTGGTGCTGGAAAACAAACATATCAATAACTTTATGAAGCAAAAAGTGGACGGCAAAGCCTCCATCCGCCTGAACGTCGGGACTACCCGCGTGATGGAGCTGCTTTTTGGCTGGCTGGCCTGGTAAAAACAACCGCTTCTATCCCACCGGGAGGTGAAACCCGTGTTCTCGTATATCAAATCCGGCTTCCGCTCTACTCTGAACCAGCCGTTCTCCGTATTGGTGCTGTTTTTGTACCGGTTCGGCTGGGGGGTGGCCCTGTATAAGCTGGCCCAATCCTACATCCTGCCTATTCTTCACCGCTATCCCAACGTGGAGGGCCTGGAGGCTCAAAGCCATCTGTTCCTGGCGGAGGCCCAGTTCGTGCTGCTGAAGACCGATGTTAGCCATTCGGTCCTCTGGCTTCTGGCAGGTCTGCTGGTTGCCCGTATGCTGCTGACGCCATTGCTCAATGCAGGGCTGCTGTATTCCCTGAGCAACCCCCACTACAATGCCGGATACCGGTTTGTCCGCGGGATCAAGGAGTTATGGAAAAGCTATGCGCTGCTCTATGCGGGGCAGACGCTCTTGACCCTACTTCCCTTGTGGTGGATCCTGCCCCGGATGAAAACAGCCTTCCTCTCCGCCCGCACGTACCCGGAGATGGCGTCTGAGCTGCTGCCTTTGCTTGCTTTGCTTCTGGGCTACAGCTTTGTCGTGCGGCTGCTCTTTTTGTACCTGCAGCTGGGCCGGGCTTCCTCCCGGAGTATGGGGCGCTCCTTAGGCATCGCGCTGCAATCCCTGCCGATGATGCTGGGGGTCGCCGTGCTGCTCCTCTTGGCAGCCTCCCTCTGCTCCCTTGCCGTTCTGGGCTCCACCATCGCCTGGGCAGGCTTCTGGATGCTGGTTCTGTATCAGGCGTACCGCTTCATCCAGACGCTGTTCAGCGTATGGGGCATCGCCAGCCAGCAGGAGATTTACAGGACTCGGGCGGAGAGGTAGAAGCGGTTTGCAGCGAAAAGCAGAATATGTTATGACTACCCAACCCGATAAAAAACAAGCGGATAGCGCAGCTATTTCATGCGCCAACCGCTTGTTTTTATGTCACGCATTTCCTTTTTGGCTTCCTACTTATTGATCAGATTCGATTGCTGCAGAAGCCGCTGAATCAGAATGGCTACTTCCGCCCGAGTTACATAGGACTTCGCTTCCAGCTTATGGTCGCTGCGTCCGCTGACTAATCCCGCTCTGACGGCCAGCGCCAGGCTCTCCTTCGCCCAGTCGTCTATGCTGCCGGCATCCTGGAAGCCGCCCAGTACGTCCGTTGTGTTGATCGCACCGATCTGTTCTGCAAGTCCGGTCAGCTTCATCGCTCTATTGATGATGTGCATTGCCTGTTCACGCGTAATCGCCTCATCCGGACGGAAGCTTCCGTCAATGAAGCCGGTAATCAGACCATACTTCGCTGCTGTGGCAACGGCTCCTGCATACCAGGCTTCAGTCGCTACATCAGTAAAGGTATTCTGCCCTTCCTCAAGTTTCAGTCCCAAACCGCGTACCATAATCGCTGCGAATTCAGCTCGCGTTATCTCTGCATTCGGATTGAAGGTGGCTGGGCTGACTCCATTAATGACCATCCGCGAACCCATGTCATTAACAGCCGCCTTGGCCCAGTGCTGTTCTACATCTGCAAAGGTCAGCGGATTCCAGACGACCGAGTAGGTGCTGTTCGTCAAGCTGTTGATGACGACATAGTAGGTACCATCCTTATGAATGACCTTCGTTGGCACATGCCGCACAGTTCCATCCGCTTCTACAACGATTCCGGTTGTAATCCGGTTTGGATCCATATCGTTATGCAGCGGGATTGTCCGCTCAACATACACATCGAACTGGCTCACTTCATACGTTTTGTTTTCATAGGTGCCGGTAATCCGGAAGTCAAGTGCAGGAACCACCGGGGTGAAGCCGTTTTTCACCGCCGCTAAAGCGATGACCTGTTGCATATCCTCCGGGGTTTCGCTAATGGTAATCTTCAGCTTAATGTCCTCCAGCTTCACTCCGGCACCAAAGTTGGCTGCCACGTTCTGAATGTTGATCTCAGCTGCCGGCAACGTATAAGATGCTTTACCCGTCTGAAGCACAATAGTGGCTGCTGCCCTTTCCATATTTTGAACCATTTGGCCGTTCAACTCACTGACAATTACATCAACATCTGCTGTGACCGGAATTGTAACGACCGCACCGCGTCCTTCCGCATCTAGCTTCGCCTGAAGCTTGACCGGGTTTACGGCTATGGTCATTGTTTGAATATTACCGTTCATAACCGTATTCGCTGTTCCGGCATTCTCCTGCTTGCCATTAACCAGAACGATCACTTCGTTGTCAGATTTGACTGCCGGTGGAACTCCGGTTGAATTACCGTCCGTATTGCTAGGGGTATCGTCAGGAGTCGTTGGTGTCTCTGGATTGGTCGGCGTTACCGGATTCTTTGTAAAAACAAGCGTAGTCGCCGGACCGGCTGGTACCGCTCCACTGGCTGCTACTCGAATCTCAACCGTATGCTCACCGTTCAGCTCCGGCTGGTTCGTGCCATCATACCGGGTATACAGACCGCCATCAACAGAAAACTCCATACTTGTATTCAGACCCAGAATGACGTTGTTCTGGTCATCCGCCAACACTTCAGGCGCCGACGGAATGACCGCATCAGAATCATGTACCCTCACCTGGAGGACGTTGGACGCGAAGGCCGTTTCAGTTGCCTTCGTCCGGACCTCATAGATATCCGGAGCCAGCCCGGTTATAACGGTTCCTTCTACTATCCTCCAGGCTCCTTCACTGCCCTGCCTGTATTCCATATTCAGCGTAACGTTCTGCAGGGCGCCATTGTTTGCGTCTCTATAGGTTGCGTCGGTGACCGTCACCCCAACCGGTGCCGCCGCACGGGCAGGCACGTTCAGCGTTTGCGCTGTACTGTCCTCCGTTGTTGTTCCATTGCCTTGCTTCACGATGCTTAGCATGGTACCCAGCCAACTGCTGTCGATGGTCAACTTGCCTTCACCATCTGGCGTAACAGCTTCCCTGTTCACGGTATATCCGACGCCAGCAGTTAAACCCGTCAACTGCTCGGCCCGGTAGTCGATTCCCGCTGCCGGCGTGAGCTCCTTCACCAGCGTATACGCGTTGACCGTGACACTTTGCGCCGCGGAGGCGAAGGCGGTCTCCGTTGCTTTTATCCGGACATAATAAGTGTCCGGGGCAAGCCCGGTCACGCTGCCGCCGGTCACATCCAACCAGGCTCCTTCACTGCCCTGCCTGTATTCCATATTCAACGTAACGTTCTGCAGGGCGCCATTGTTTGCGTCTCTATAGGTTGCATCGGTGACCGTCACCCCAACCGGTGCCGCCGCACGGGCAGGCACGTCCAGCGTTTGCGCTGCGCTGTCCTCCGTTGTTGTTCCATTGCCTGGCTTCACGATGCTGAGCGTGGTGCCCAGCCAACTGCTGTCAATCGCCAGCTTGCCGTCATTATCTGCCGTAACGGCTTCCCCATTTACGGTATATCCGGCACCTGCTGTCAGTCCCGTCAGCTGCTCTGCGCTGTAGTCGATTCCCGCTGTCGGCGTGAT
>NZ_JBJURJ010000021.1:37654-120402 GCF_046098205.1 Paenibacillus mesotrionivorans
CGCCAGCTTGCCGTCATTATCTGCCGTAACGGCTTCCCCGTTTACGGTATATCCGGCACCTGCTGTCAGTCCCGTCAGCTGCTCTGCGCTGTAGTCGATTCCCGCTGTCGGCGTGATCTCCTTCACCAGTGTGTAAGCGTTGACCGTGATACTTTGCTCGGCCGACGCGAAGGTGGTCGCGGTTGCTTTTATCCGGACATAATACGTGTCCGGGGCAAGTCCGGTCACGCTGCTGCCGGTTACCTCCGACCAGGCGCCTGCTGCGCCCTTCTTGTATTCCATCCCGGTGCTCAACCCGGTCAGTGTTCCATTGGCAGCATGCAACGCCGTTTCGTCGGTTTTGCCCACGCTGCTTGGCGCTGTCCCACGGGCAGGCACGTCCAGCGTTTGCGCTGCGCTGTCCTCCGTTGTGGTTCCATTACCTGGCTTCACGATGCTTAGCATGGTGCCCAGCCAGCTGCTGTCAATCGCCAGCTTGCCGGCATTATCTGCCGTAACGGCTTCCCCGTTTACGGTATATCCGGCACCTGCTGTCAGTCCCGTCAGCTGCTCTGCGCTATAGTCGATTCCCGCTGTCGGCGTGTTTTCCGGCTGTCCCACAATAACAGCTGCTGAATCAGCGCCTGCTTTATATAGCTCTGTTGCAGCAAGACGAACGACATAGCTTCCTGCCGCCAGTCCGGTAATTTCACCTGAAGGACTAGCCGTTACCGGAGTGTAGCTGCTGCCTCCCTCTTGTTTGTACTCATAGCTCGTGCTTGCAGTTAGTCCGGTTATGGCACCATCACTGCCGCCATGGGTGGTGACAGATGTCTTGCTTAGACCACTGGGTGCGCTTTGATCTCCCTTGTTCACAGTCAGCGTAGCAGTTTGCTTCACGCCCGCATAATGTGTCTCTGTTTCTGCTGTCGCTAGACCAATCTGAATCGGTCCGGCCTTCTCTACGGTCAAGATGCTTCCGTTAATCGTACCTTCACCGGTGCCGCCTGACTCTACGGTATAGGTTCTTGGACCTGCATTGGTATCCACCGTAAACAAGGTAGATAAGCTTGCAAGATCAATGGTTGTACCCATATAGGTAACCGTGGTTGTACCAGCAGTGTTGACCACATCTGCCTTGGACGGTAAGGAGCGCGTTACGGTCACGGTGTATGTCTTCGTCTGTTTATCCTTTGCTGTAACCACAATTGTGATCGTGTTCGATCCCACGTTCAGAGGCACATGGACTGCTTCTCCGCCTCCTGCAGCATCGTTATTCACTGTCAATGCTGCGGATTCATCTGCCAAGACTGCTGTTACATCCAGACTCGCTACTGCATTCTCTACACCCGCCGTGTAACTCGTTGTTCCCGGATCGAACACTGGCGACAGCGTTCCATCACTCAATGTCATCGAGCTTAAGTCCGCCGAATGTCCGATCTTAACCAATCTATCGGCAGCAAAAGGTATCATCCACATATTGCTTCCGTCATAGACTCCGCCCCAGAAAACGGTAGATGGTCTAGTAAAACCATTAGGCCAATTGTTATAGCCGGTCATTTGCCCAGTCGTAGCATTGACTTTAATCACACGATCCGCACCAACAGGAGCCATCCATATATTCGTTCCGTCATAGCCACCACCCCAGAATGCCCCACCGGCTTTTGTATAACCGCTGGGCCAACTGTTATAGCCCGTCATAACTCCTGTTGCTGCATTGACCTTAATCACACGATCTGCAAGATATGGAATCATCCATATATTAGTACCATCATAGACGCCTCCCGCAAAGGCTGAACCGCCTTTAGTAAACCCACTAGGCCAGCTGTTATACCCGGTCATGACTCCCGTTGCTGCATTGATTTTAATCAGACGGTCCGCAGTATGAGGAATCATCCATATATTGGTGCCGTCATAGACACCCCCTATAAATGCAGTACTATTCTTCGTAAAGCCGCTAGGCCAGCTGTTATACCCGGTCATGACTCCCGTAGTTGCATTGATTTTGATTACTCGATCTGCAGTATATGGAATCAGCCATATATTAGTGCCGTCATAGACACCTCCCGCAAAGGCTGAACTACCCTTAGTAAACCCGCTAGGCCAGTTGTTGTACCCGGTCATGACTCCGGTTGTGGTATTGATCTTAACTACTCGGTCAGCACTGCTCGGAATCATCCATACATTGGTGCCGTCATAGACGCCTCCTGCAAAGGCTGTAGTATTTTTAGTGAACCCGCTAGGCCAGTTGTTATACCCAGTCATGGCTCCTGTTTTTACATTGAACTTAACCACACGATCCGCACCAAATGGAATCATCCATATATTTGTGCCATCATAGACACCTCCATTAAAAGAAGCGGTATTCGTTTTATTAAATCCATCAGGCCAGTCACGATAGCCTGTCATGGCAGTACCCAATACTTCGTTCCCTTCAATGGTCCCACTGAATCCATTTCCATCCTGGTTATAGATCGTCTGTGGCGCCGCCGCTGCCAGATTACCACTGCCCAAAGGCATCCACAATTCTGAAGCCCCACCTGCAACCAGTGTCATCATTAGCATACAAATGCCAAGCCTCTTAAAGAATCTTTTCATGCAGCATATCTCCTTATTCTTTATTGAAATATGAGGTTTCTGTCAGAATAACGACAGTAGATTTACATTAGTCCAAGTATGATCGTACGATTCAGCGGTATATGCAGGAGGCTTCAACTCTTCTCTTTTGTATAAAGTTACCTTCACCCGGGAGACGGCTACAAGCAGTACTCCACCCTTTCGCCACTTCTCTACATTCTGTGACTTTTATTGCTAATACTAGCTATTATTATACAGACTGATTCTCCCAAAATTCTCTCAAAAGCTTTGTATCCAAACCTCCTAAGCACCAGATAACAATAAATTATTACTAAAATACCAATATTAACAATTGGTTTATACCAAAATAGTAATGTCCATCAATTATGAAAATGGATGCTGGAGATCCCGCTTTTATTGGTAAACGACAGGAATCCCACATACTGCCTTCCAGCATAAGCAAATAAAAAAGTTGGGCTGGAGACCTAATGGTTTCCAACCCAACTTTTTATTTTAGGTAATTTTTGGACAGCCCGTTTTGCTTTTTATTCAGTCAGGCCAGACAGCTTCAAGAGCTTCTGGACAATAGTAGCCACCTCCGCCCGGGTCATCAGGGCGTCAGGCGCAATCTCCGCGCTGCTTCTGCCGGAAACGAGCCCGGCTTTCACACTTGCGGCAATGGCGGTTTTGGCATAGTCCGCAATGCCGTCCGCATCCTCGAAGGAAGCGAGCAGGTTCTCCACTTCTTCGTCGGTAGCCTCTGCAGAAAGACCTGTCAGCGCCATTGCTCTGGCCAGTATAGCCATTGCCTGCTGGCGGCTGATTTCTTCCTGGGCCCGCACAGTACCATCTTCGAAGCCCGAGATCAGGCCGAACTCATACGCGCTGGCCAGATAGGTGGCATACCAGTCGGCTGCACTCACATCATGGAAAGGTAATGGTGTGGTGCTGGTACCCTCCAGTCCCAGTGCCTTCACCGCAATGGCGGCAAACTCGGCGCGGGTGATGGAGCGGTCCGGTTCAAACATACCCGGTGCAGACCCGCCGACCATTCTTCTGGCCGCCAAATCGCCAATGGAGGCTTGGGCCCAATGGCCTTGGGCATCATCGAAATTCCAGGCAGCGATGGAAACCACTGCAAAGGTTCCGGAACCGGCTACGCTGTTTAGCGCAACGGCCTGTTTCCCTTCGTAGCTGATCACGCGGGAAGGAACAGGGCTGATGCTGCCGTTTGCTTGGAGCATAACGCCTGCGGGTGTTTTAGAAGCAGCCACTCCATTAGGGAGAAGCAGAATCCGCTCCGCATACCCGGCCAGCTTATTCAGCTCCTTCAGCTGAGTGCCTTCCAGCTTGGCGATCTTGAAGGTTGCCGGCGGGATCTGGATTTCATAACCATCCGCCTTTGCCTTTTCCTGCAATTGCTTGACCTCTGCCTCAGTCAGCTTCGCTACCGTAAACCGGAGGCTTCCGCTTTCGGCGCCTGCTTGTACCAGCACACTGGCCGGCACCCGGTACACGGCTCCCTGATTCTTCACCAGGAGAACAGCGTCATGCGAAGCCAATTCCTTGACCAATTCAGCCTTCAACTCGGCGGTTGCCACTTGGATACCCTCACCGAAAACAACGGCTACTTCTGTTCCCTTTTGGCCGTCCTTCAGGAGAGACTTCACGGCTTCATCCTTCAGCACAACAACCGTTTCTGTGCCGCTGGCGGATTGGCTGACTGTGGAGGTAATATCCTTGCCGCCAACGGATGCCGTTACATTGCTGGGCGCTCCGCCTCCGCCACCACCGCCGCCTGGTACGATCTTTTTAAACTCGGCAGTGAATACAGCACTGTTGTTTTTGCCGTCCACCACTGCGATTGCTTTGATGGTGGTTGTAGCACTAACTTCGATAGGCTGTGTATAAACCGCAGACAATTCAGTCGGTTGTGCACCGTTTGTGGTGTAGTGAATTACCGCTCCGGCTTCAGTTGTTTCCAATATAATGCCGGTTTTATCCTTAAACTGCTTCTCGGTAGGACTTGTTGGTGCAGCCGCTGTAAATTCATATACCAGCGGGGTTCTGCTAATGGCCACCGCACGGCTTGCACCACCCTTGGAGGCAGTAAGCACCGTCAAACCTCCTGATTGGGAAGTGGTCCACGTAATGGAGGCATCGCCCGCTGTGCGGTACGCGCCTGTTACGCTGAAAGCCGTATCATCCGCTGTCAGTACAACTGCGGCAGTGGACACGCCGCTTTCCGGTGTTCCCGCAAAACGGGACAGCTGCGGATAAAAGCCTTGCTGTGCAGTCCATACAGAAGCACTCAGACCGGCAGGCAGTACGCCCTCCACAAGCTTGGCTGTAGACAGCCCTTCAGCTTGACCGGCTTCCGCTCTTACCTTGCTGCCCGCTTGCGTATAATAGGCAACCGGGAATTGGACCATTTGCACATCATAGAGGTTTCCGGTTAAAGCTGCTCCTTCCGCCAATTGTCCCGCTACACCGCCGGCGAAGGTTTTTCCCTTCACCAGAATGCCGCCCACACTGGCGGAAGCTTGACCTCCGTTGACATTGCCGGTTAATGCTCCGGCTGTATATCCGGCTACACCGCCTGCCCGGGCAGTATCAACTCCCTTGGCGATGATGCTTCCAGTATTGTAGCTATCTGCAATAGCACCTTCGTTCACACCGGCGAGTCCTCCGGCATCAGCTGCTGCCCCTTCTGCAGTTACATCGGCATAAGAGAAGCTTCCGCTGATAGAACCTTCGGCACCCTGAGTACCGGTAATCCCGCCTGCTGCACTTCCACCTTCCGCTTGGGCTGCCGTTACCCGGCCGCTTGCGTGTGAGGTTTGGATGCTGCCATCGTTGGTTCCGGCAATACCTCCGGCTGCAGTGCTAGCGGACACACTTCCGCCGGTCACCGTAACATGGCTGATTAATCCTTCCGTGCCATTCACGCCGGCCACTGCGCCGGTATAAGCTGCACCGTCCAGCTGCGGCTGGAGCAGCGTCAGATTCGCGATAACGCCGCGGTTTTCCGATACAAATCCAAGCTTGTTACCCTCAAAAAGACTCCGCTTAAACCCAGTAATTGTATGGTTGCTACCATCCAGCTCCCCGCGGAACACTGCGATAGGCGCCCACAGCTTGCCTGCCAGAGCCATATCCGCGGTCAACGTCAGCTTCGACACAGCCGGTGCCGTAGTTGCTCCCCGGTTGTACAGTCTGTAGAAAGCCACGCCTTCATCCTGCAGAAGAGCAAACCCTGCCAATTGCTCCGGTGCTGCCACCTCAAAAGCAGCTGTATCCTTGGCGGATACGGTCATAAACCCTACATCAGGGGCAAACCGCCAGCTGGACAGCTTCGCCAGTTCAGGCACAATGGAATCCCCGCTGCCGGCAAATACCCATACCGGTGAATCTCCGGTAAAGCTCCAGTTAGCGAAAGGCTGGCCGTCTCCCGGCAGAGGCTTCACATTGGCGCTTTGTCCGCTGCTGGTATCATACATGATGGCAGCCAAGACTCCGGTGGAGTAGGAATCCGCCACCCGGCCGTCCCGGTAGTTGTAGCCGATGAGAGAGCCCATATAGGAATTGGCTCCTCCGGCAATGGAGGTAATGTGGGCAGCCTTGGCGTACACCCGGCTCAGGTTCCCGTCATTATGTCCGGCAAAACCGCCCGCGTAAGCACGGGTAGCAACACCGGTTCCTGCTACATACACCTCATCCTGCATGGCATAAGCATCGGCGATGGTACCACCGAGATAGATAACCCCGGCAAAGCCGCCGCCTCTGGCATCGAAGGAGGAGGTTTTTACATTGCCTGTTGCATAAGCCTGGTTGATGTCATATTCATTCACCACACCGGCGAAGCCGCCGGCATATGCACCCGCTTTGCCGTCCAGGGTGACGAAGCCCTTGGCATAAGCCCCATCAATGGCTCCATGCTCCGAATCGCCCAGGATTCCGGCGAAGCCGCCCGCCGAAATGGTGGCATAAGGGTTGGCGATGGTTGCTTCAATGTCCATATCGGCTGAAGCATTCTTGATGGTTGTGGCATCCGCTTGACCCACAAACCCGCCAATCCGGGCGTAGGTCGCCTGACGGTTAGCCGCCACACTTTCGCCGATGACAATCGGCTTATCGTTTAAGGCAGTAGTGCGGGAATAGGAGATTTCACTATGATCCGCTTGTCCAACCAGTCCGCCTGCGCTGTAGTTGGAGCTGCTGCCTGCGTCAAGCTGGCTTTGGGCCGTAATATTAACAGCCACACTGCCGGACAACAGACCAGCCGCACCACCCACAACTGCGCGTGAGGCGCCTGTCACATTTATAGATGCAGAGGAAACGGAGTTATACAGGGAAGCGGAAAGGAGCTTGCCCGCAAAACCGCCTGCGTACAGATCCAGGGTTTGTCCGGAACCTGTCATCACAATGCTGCCTGCTGTCACCTTGGCATCATAGATACCCGGGTAAAACGGTGTATAAAATCCGAAATCCAATGCTGCATTACGTTGTTCGCTGCTTGCTTCCATCACACCAGCAATGCTGCCTGCAGCATTCGCCCGTGTTTCCGTAGCCATGGGAGCAACGAACAGGTTACCTTCTTCTGCTGCGGGGGACAGCTCTATTTGGGGAGCCGCCTGCGTCAGGTAAAGAATGGAGTTGTAAGCAGCGCCGGTAATACCGCCTGCCTTTACATCATTTTGGGATGCCGCCAGACTTCCCTGGAAAACAGCTTCCTTCACAGCAGTGTCCGCCAGCTTGCCGGCAATGCCGCCCATAGAGCTTCTGCCTGCAGTAACGGCGAGGGATACTCCCTTGACCTCTACCTTTTCAAATTCAAACACGTTCGTGCCCAAACCTGCTTTATCTCCGGCAATACCGCCGGCAGCCGCTGCCGCGGCAATCTCTCCGCCAGCTCCGCCGATGCCTGTGACTGCGGCATTCTTAACGGTTTGCCCGGCGGCGGACCGGCCGATCATACCGCCTGCGATGGAGCCTGAACCGTCTGCACGGATGCTTCCGCCTGTGAAGGCAACCGTAACATCGGCGGCTGCTCCTGAAGCATACAAACCAACCAAACCACCTGCCAGATTGCCTTCGCCGCTGGCGTGGATGCTGCTTCCGGCATCAATAACAGCCTTGGAGGTTTGAATATCGCCTGTTTGTTTACCAGCCAAACCGCCTACTACTGCAGCTTCGCCAGATGCTTCGATGGCACCGCCCGCAAGCACTACGCCGGATGCGGGAATGGCCGATTGATTGTCGCCCACAAGTCCGCCTACTGCGGCATTCGCGGCGGCGCTCTTTACTTTGCCTCCGTCTTTGGCCGTAAACTTCAAGCCTGTAACGGTTCCTGTGTTTTGTCCGAGGATACCGCCCACGTAGCTGCCGCCGGTCACTTGGGCCTGGCTGGTCAGAACCACACTGATCTCGGACACCTTGCCCTGATTAAGTCCAGCCAATGCGCCTACCCATTGGGTACCGGTAACGTTCACCGGCTCCTGGGCAACCTGGCGTACAGTGGCAAAATTTCCGATGACACCGAACAATCCGGTATAATCGCCGCCGGAAACCTTCAAGCCGCTGATCAGATTCCCGTTACCCACAAAATGGCCTTGGAAAGCATGAGCCATATCGGCGCCAATGGGATCCCAGTGGGTGGATTGAATGTGGACCGGAGCCGTCAATTGAATGGTTCTTCCTTTAAAATCAAACTTGCTTACACCGGTTACCGTACCGTTGACGATGGCCGCCAAACCTGCCAGATCAGCCTCCGTCTGCAAGGTAAACGTAAGTGCGTTGGTATTCTTGGTATACCAGTTAATATTCATGCTGACGGGTGTACCCCCGCCACCGTTGTTTCCTCCGTCTCCGCCGTTATTGGCACTGAGGTTCAGCTCCGGATACCGGTATTCGGCATTCTCCGAGCCATAGCGCCAGGCTGTATCGCTGAAGGTCCATCCCGACAAAGCCGGGAAGGCGTTGCGGTCAGCCAGCGTAGTGGAGAGGATCGGGCTCAAGCGGGAATACTGATTGAGCTCATAATAGGTGCCGCCGCCAAAATCCAGCAGCCCGCTGTTAATGGATTTGCTTTCGTCCTTCACGTAGTAGGTATTATCAATGAGTTCCTTGCTTGTATTTTTGTAAAAGCCTGCAAAACCGCCGGCATAAGCGCCGTTATCACCGGTCACCTGGCCGCCGGAATAGCTGCCTCCTACTGTGCCGGTGGTCATTCGGCCGATCAGGCCGCCGACGAAGGAGCCTGTGCCATGGGCCGTTACGTTCTTGGCGGCGTAGGAATTGGCTACCGAGCCGCTATGGTCACCCACCAACCCGCCAGTGAAGGTATAGGCACCGTGTGAGGTAACCACTGCAGAGGTGAAGCTGTTTCGGATTTCGCCTGTGTTTTTGCCGACGAGACCGCCCAACGCCGCATATTCACCGCTGGTTCCAACGGCATTGCCTGTAAGATCTGTCTCTGTGTACGAAGCAATGACATGACCAGCATTCAATCCTGCAAGTCCTCCGATGACGGTGGATTCACCGCTTGCGGTCACGATGGCATTGGAGTAGGAATAGTACACCGTACCGGTGCCGGAGTTTTGGCCGATGAGCCCGCCTACTGTGCCGTTATTGCCGTCAGACAAAACCGGGAGCTTCTCGGCAATGCTGTTGTTGGCAACAACGCTGCGGTTCTCCCCGATCAGGCCGCCGGTAACCGAACGCGGTCCATGTACGGTGACACTGCCGGTGTACCGGCTGCTTCCGATGGAGCTAACTGCCGAAGCAATGTTTACTTCAGCATCCTCATCGGTCCGTTCATCATTGATCCCGATTAAACCTCCGGTTGTGGAGGAAGAGGCAGTAGCGGCCAAAACGGTGGTCAGGTTCTCCATGTAGTTTCCACGGATTACCTGGGCATGTCCTTCCTCCCCGTATCCGGCCAAACCGCGGTTATAACCTGCCAACCCGCCAACGGTGGATTCAGAGCCTTTGACCGTGAGCTTCACCTGCTGTCCAAACAGATTGTTCAGGCTTCCATCTGTCAAATGGCCAACAACGCCGCCTGCTGTCAGGCGCGCGGCGGTATCAGCGCCGTTGATAAGCAGATTTTCCACATTCGTTTGGGTCGAGTCTCCTGTAATGGCACTGTTCTGCGCATTACCGGCTGCACCGCCCGCCTTGCTGTCCGCGCCATGAAGAGTGAACACGGCATATTCGGGCAGAATGCCCCTGGCTGCGGAGTTGGTAATATTGGCTCCGGTAATTTCACCGGCCAAACCGCCTGCCGATGTATTAGCGCCTTTCGCTGTCACAATGGGGCTTTCAGCAATAACATCGGTCATCGGGGAAGCATCGCTTGCACCGATAATACCGCCAATGCGGGCCCCGTTTGCAGCTGCTTCAGCATTTACGACAAGCCCTGCCGAGCTGCTTGCCGCCCCATCACCGGTAACGGAAGTGTTCTTCGCTACCCCGGCAACACCGCCTGCGGAGGCTCCTGCTCCTTGCAGGGTCAATGTGAGCCCTGCTTCACCTGCATAAACCAACGGACGAATAACAGCTGCGTCTGTATATCCGGCCAGACCGCCCACCTGGTTGTCCGCACCACCGGAAACAATCTCAATACCAGTGGCTTCCAAGTCCGTCAGCACACCGCTATTGGAGCCGGCAATACCGCCCAGTAGGGAACGGCTGCCTTGAGCCTGGATGGAAATTTCAAACACCTGCTTCAAACGCTCTCTGTCCAGCGGAGTTTCGTTGCGTCCGATTACCCCGCCCACCGCGTTTTCATTACCGGCCGCATCAGCCTTAATATGATGGACACTCACGGGTGTTTCCTGTGTGCCCGCCATTGCCTGGGCTGAAGCAGCACCTGCAAGACCGCCCAGCTTCACCCGGGCTGCAGCAGCATTGGACTCCAGGCTAATGCCGGAGGCCGTGATGGTCTCCAAACGGAGATTTCCGCTGTCCTTGCCGATTACACCGCCGGCAGCAACCTCGGAGGCTTCCGCTGCAATACTTACCATATAATGATCACCCTCAGGCGCTGCATTCCCAACGGCTGCTGTCGAGATGCGGCCTTGGGCCAAACCGGCGATGCCGCCTGCAGTACCGCCTGCTCCTGTAGCTTCAATCCGGAGGTGATGAACGGCGGCCTGGGTAATTTCCCCATTGGCATAACCTGCAACACCGCCCGAATTTCCGTCGGAACGGAGGAGCCCTTCAGCATCAGCACTGCCCACTGTTGCTCCGGTGATCGTACCGCTGCTCATATATCCGGCAATCCCTCCGGTATAGAGGCCCCCGGTTGCAGTGATGCTGCCGGAGAAGGAGGTATTGGCAATGGTGCTGTTGAATGCGTAGTGTCCGACGATACCGCCTGTGTACACATCACGCGTCTCATCCGCAGGCATCGTGGAGGTTACCTGGATGGAGGAAGCGAAGGCTTCGCCGGCAATGGCCATATCCGGTCCGGTCACCTTACCGAAGTAGCCGCCAGTGTATAAACGCTGGGCTCCGGTTACTGCAATGGAACCTGTGCTGGCCACATTATTGGCCGCTTTGGTGTATGCCTTGTTGGCGATAATACCGCCTGTATACACATCGGAGGCGGTGCCGGTGACCGTGATAGCCCCGCTGTTGCTGTAGGCGGCTGCCGCGCTGCTTCCGAGTATGAGACGGTCAGCTGCAAAACCCACTAAACCGCCGGTATACACATCATCCGTGGTCGCATCTGCATGAATAGCCCCTTGGTTGGAGGCGGCTTCGTTCAATGTCAGAACAGCGCCGGACTTACCAACCAAACCTCCGGTGTACAGATCCGAAACACCGCTGACGGTAATGGGCACCGTTCCGGAGAAAGCCCCCGACCATACCACATTATTGGCTGCGCTGCCGGCAATACCGCCTGTATAAACACGCGTACCGCCATTGTGGACAATCTCCCCCGTTTGGGCAAACGCCGCATGGGACAAGGTTGTCTGTGGAATCTCCAATGAACCGATTAAACCGCCTGCGTAGGTATCCGCCGCGTAAGCCCCGGCATCCAGCTGAATTCTTCCGGAGTTGGAGGTTTTGGCTGAGAATTGTACAGCCGCTCCCGGACCCGCTCTGCCCACAATTCCCCCCAGTGTACCGCTGGCTGTATCGGATACAGTCAAGGCCCCGCTGTTGCGGATAAAGGTATCCTCCTCATCCATATTCAGCAATGCGGGTGCAAAGCCGATAATACCGCCGGCATCGGACCGGTAGACACTGCCGGTTACACTTACCGAACCCTGGTTATTGTTTTTCTTCATTAGCAGTATCCCGTTGCCTGCACCGGTAATACCGCCGGCCTGGACTTCACCCATACCGTTTACCGTAATGCCGCCCCGGTTTTCCACATTAGACAGAGTACCGGAGCTGCTGCCCACGATACCGCCAACCTGGACACGGCCCCCAGGAGAGCCGTTAATGTGAATCTCCACATTGCTTGTTAGATCAAGAATAGTGCTCTCCTGATCCATATATCCTGCCACTGATCCTGCGTAAACCTGACCTCCGGTTACTTGGAGGTCAACACGGCCCGCCAGGCTAAGCCGGCCAACAGTAGCCTCGTTCATATAACCGAACAGACCCGCATAATCCCCACCGGTTACGGTCAGCCCGCTCAAGGTCTTGGGGGAGCCCATCGGTCCCATCAGAATACCCCGGAACGGATGCTCCGGTGTGCCGATGGGGCGCCATTCATGATCGGACAGGTTCAGATCGTTAACGACATGCAGCGTTTTGCCGTCGAAGTCTATACCGCCGTAAACCAGCTCGGAAACACCGGCAAGCTCTGCGGCTGTTTCGATTGTATAAGTAGGGTAGTCCGCGTTATACCAGGTGGTATCCGCATAGCTGGACCAGCTGCCGCTTGCCGCCTTTGCCCCCAAACCTGCGGGGACAAAGGAGACCAGCAGCAGAAGGCAAGAGACAAGCTTGATCCACTTTTGTCTGCAAAGCATAAAACACCTTCCTGCTCTCATAGTCAGATTGCTCTTCATTTCTTACAGCTTGCCTACGGGCACCTTCTGATTCAACCGGGCTGCGATAGCCGCAGCTTGGGCGCGGGTAAGCGCTCCGCCCGGAAGCAGTGCTTGATCCTGGCCGTCAATAATGCCTTCGCGGATACACAGGGCAACAGCCTCTCTTGCCCACTCCGGAATCACGGCCCCATCCGTAAACTCACCCAGGATGGCGTCAACGGAAGCCGCATCTACTGCCGTCTGTCCTCCCAGCAGCGCAAGCGCCCGGCCTGCCATCACCATAGCCTCCAACCGGGACAGCTCACCCTCCGGACGGAAGGTTCCGTCCTCGAAGCCGTTCACCAGACCGTTAGCGGAAGCAATGGCAACACTACGGCTGAACCAGTCATCCGCGGATACATCCGTGAAGCCTGCTGTGGCTTGCTGGCTCATCAGACCCAACACACGAAGCAGCACTGTCGGATATTCTGCGCGGGTAATTCTGCTGTCCGGAGCAAACTCATCGGCTCCGCGGCCCAGCATAAACAGCTTGCCGCTGGCTGCTGCAATCACATCCTTCGCCCAGCTGTCGGCAGCCACGTCGGCAAAGGAAGGTTTATTCTTGATGAAGGCAATGCTGCCGTCATCCGTCAGAGTCAGGTTCACATATGCTTTGTTGTTGTCGATGTCCAATGCCCACGGAACCGTAGTCCAATTGCCGTTTTTGCTTCTCAGCACCACGCCGGTAATATCCTTGGCGGCAATGCTGTCGGGAATCGCCACTCTTGCGGCTATAGAACGTCCGGCGTAAATTCCGCTTTGGCCGATATCGAAGGTAACCCCTTCTCCGCCACCAAGCAATTCTGCCTGAAGGGATCCGGCAATGGCTTCAAGCTCCGCCTTTTCGGAAGCCGTGTTCTTCTCCAGCACCAGCTTCAGATCTTTGCCTGATTCAGCTGCGAGATGTGCCGGAATAGTCAGATCAGCGAAGGGCAGCGCCAAACGCAGAGTTTGCCCGTTCTTGGCAGCTTGGGCCAGCAGGCCGGAGCCGATTTCGAACTCGTAGCCGTTTACCAGCGCATTGCTGCCTTCGATCAATACCTGCTTTGGATTAACAGTGCTGACTCCCGCCTTGTCGACACGGGCCACCAACCGGTCATTGCGCAATTCGGTTGCAACCGTATCGCCATTGGCCTTAATATCCGAATTTCCTCCACCCATGAATCCTCCGCCGCCACCACCTGGTGCAGGCTGGCTCCAAACCTTCGCTTCCATCAGCGTGGAAACAGCCGCAGCCAGCTTGCCGCCTACAGCGCGTTTGGCTACCGCCACCTTGTTTCCTGCCGCCGCGGCAACTACGCCGTCCGCAGGGAGGAGCGGCCAGCCGCTAACGTCATTCTTGTAGCGGGGAGCCGGAGTTACACCAGCTGCCGGATATACCTTGTACACCAGCTCCGCATCGGTCATTTCTCCGGCAGCCACCACGTTGACTTTGGTGACACCCGGATTTTTGTCGACAGTAGCAGTGTAGGCACTCACGTCAGTGGATACATCCACCACAGTCATGCCTTGAAGCGCCACATCCTTGGTAATCTGGTACTCCGCCTTCACAATAGCGGATCCTTCGGAGACAGCTTGAACAGTACCGGTATTCGATACACTGGCCGCTTCTCCGGTATAAATGGAGTAAGTAAGCTTATCCAAATCCGCAGCGGGTACGGGAACTTCTCTGAATAAGGGCTTTTTGTCCGTATCCACGCCGTTGGAATAGCGCAGGAAGGCTTCCACTTTCTTTTGGTCTGCTACATGAAGGTTAGGAAGCTTTCGCAGAACCAAGGCCACCGGCACTTGATAGCTGCCGTTGGTCACCTTCACCGTTGTACCGTTTCTGTTGCCTGCACGGTCAACTGCATCAAACACAAGGTCCAGCTTCGGCTCCGTTCCCGAAACCGAGATATTGCCGGAGAAACGTCCGTCCTGGCCAACAGTCAGGCGCTGTCCGTTTACCCGCAATTCCGCATCATTGCTGGTTTGCCCTACTACCAGGATTTTGCCGTCGGTTGTGCGTTCACCGGAAAGCGGAGTATCCAGATAGAGGATAGGTGCAATGGTATCCACGGTCAGGTAAAGCATGGTAATGGAGAAATCTCCGGTTTGTTTGTTCGTAGACCGCAGTTCAATCCCATACGTGCCGTCGGTTGTAAAATTGGAGAAATCCAATACACCCGAGCTGCCAGATGCCTTATTCGTAAGGGTGGTTTTGGCGATGGACTTGCCGTCAAACAGCGCCTCCACATCCACATTTTGCTGGTCGGAGCTAAGCACAATCCGCTGCTGCGTAACGCTGGACAGCACATCCGCATACGCTGTTGTGGCTTCAGCCACCTTCACGGTATCCGAAGGCTGAATGCTCATAACCGGTTTGGCCGGAACAGGGAGCAGCGTATTAGCCGTATCCGTCCGGTTTGCGAAATGCAGATTTTCATTCTTGTCCGTTTCCGCATCGGGTCTAACTGCCGCCGATACGCCCACCACATACTTCTGGCCCACCTGCAGACCTTGATAGGTAAAGTCATCATTCGCTACAGGCTTGCTGTCCAGATTGGATTGGTCCACCACACTGGAGCGGGAGGCCTTGGTCCAGCCACCCAGCCGGATGCCTTCATACTTGCCGCTTTGGGCATTCCAGTACGGAGCCAATTCCTCTTCCGTGAACAAGAGGGAGGAGAAATTGTCGTATTCGCTCAATGTGCCGTTTTGATCCTGCTGCATCACTTCGATGGTGTAGCTGTGCTCAAACCCGGCTTGTGCCGGCTTTTTGCCTGCCGGTCTGAAGGACAGGTTGAAATATCCGTTCCCGGCGGGCTTCACAGCCACATCCTGTACTTCATTGGGAGCCAGCGGATCAATAACCGTAAACTTCTGCTCGCTGGTTTTCGTACCGAAGGTATTGGAGGACTTCAGCTCGGCACGCAGATAATAATCGCCCTGCGGCAGCATTCCCCGGATATCCTCCGTAGCACCCAAAAGGGATACCTGTGACACATCAATATTCACACTGCCCATTGCTGTGGTGCCGGACATATTGCCTCCGGCTGTAACCTCCAGATCCTTGGCTACGAGCAGTCCCGCCGAACCCGGCTGGGCTGCCTCTTCACCTGCAGCAGCAGGAGGTTGTACAGCATCCTTGGTCAAATAGAGATTTACGGTATCCCCGGGTTTGGCATTCGCCACCTTCCAGGAGGCCGTAAAGGTATTCGGGTTTTGATCCGGCTTCGTCAGCCGCACTTCATCCAGCTTGGAAACCACGGGAATGTTAAGCAGTCTGGAATCCACCTGCTGGTCAGCATACAGCTTCCAGGTTCCGCCGGCTTTATTAGCCGGTACGGCAATGTAGACCTTTTTCACAGCACCGTTCTGTCCATTCAATTCCTGAGTAAAGGCATTGGCTAAAGGATCATTGATATTCGCCACGTCATAAACAAGCGGATAATCCTGACCGTTGTTATCCTTCATAATCAGGTTGGGAACGGTGCTGCCGTAATACTCGACCTCCAACAGTGCATCACCGGAAACGGAGCTCATGGGAATCTCATGAAGCCGCCCTTCCTCCGCTACCTTAATGCCGCCGATACCCACTCCGAAGGAGCCGTTATCCAGCAGATCCACACCACTGGCGACGCTGTGGTACTCAATTTCATGCAGCGTGTCTTCCTTGGTTACCCAAGAGGTAGCCAAGGTTTCCACACCTTGACCCAATACAATCAGCTTGGGACCGTTCTCCGGATCCTGAATCCGCAGATACGCCAGACCTTCCGGAAGCTTCTCGCCGGAGGTACCGAATTCAATGCCCCCGTTGAAGTAGTAGGTGATGCCCAAGGTGAGGAAAAGAATAGTGTAGCTTCCCCACATCTTGTCGTTGTTTACACCCAGAGAAACGCCTGCCAGCGGCTTGCCGCCTACGACAGGAACATCCTCGGGGATTTGAATCTTGGCACTCACGAAACCCTCGAAATCTATTCGGTTCTTGATCAGATTCTGTCCCACGAACAGGGACGCTTTGCCGATAATGATGTTCCAGCCCAGTACATCCAGCTCCGCAGAAGCCGCAACGAACCAGGGTTTTACCCACTGGGCAGCAATTTTAGCTTCTGTAATCATTTTTATCTTTTCGGAGGCAGGCGTTGGCTTATAGTCCAGCTTGCCGAGAATCTTAAAGCCGGTTTTCTTCAAAGTCAGATCAATGCTGCCATAGAAAATGGCGGGCGGAACCCCGAAGTTAATATCCGCGCCGGCCTCAAGGGTCAGCGGCACATCTCCTTCACCTGCAATGGTATCCGCCAGCTCGCGAATGGCACCGCGGATGCCCTGCAGATAGGTAGCGGCAAAAATCGCTACGCCCGGGTCACCCAGCCTTGCCTCAAAACCAATCACATCCGGCAGCACCCGTTTGTCCGGGACCTGCTTGAAGGCCAGCTCCACACCCACGCCAAAATCATTGATGATTGCCTTAAACTTGATGCCGTAGCTGTTGGAGATGCCATCTACAGGCTGCACATAATGCACAATGTGAATTTCGCCGGCGATGTCCTTGTCGTCATCCTTTTTCGGAGAATCCTTGCCGGAGCCTCCCTTGTCATCGTCTTTCTTCTTATCCTTTTTCTTCGTTACGCCAATAAGGCCAATGTCCTGATTCAGATCGAAGCTCAGAGAGGCATCGATGCCCACAAAGCCTTTTTCGTTAAAGACTACATCTTTAATTTCCGACTCCACAATCTTGAAGCCGATGGTGCCGCCGAAGGAAATGCCCCCCGCCCGAAGGATATAGTCATTGAACTTCATGCCGAAGCCGCTGATGGTGAAGCTGGGAGCAGCGAACAGGCTGTGGCGGTTAAAATAGACATCCTCAATGGACAATTGACGCAGCGGATTCACCCGGTCCACCAGATTGCCTGCTGCCCAAGTGAGAGAGCCGTTCAGGGATTCATCCTCTCCGCCCGGTTCATCATCCTTCTTGTCGTCATCGTCCTTCTTCTCCAACAGGGTTTTGCTGAAGCCGTTATAGAAATCCAACGTCCATTCACCCTTATGAAAAACAAATCCGCTGTTTGCTACAGAGAGTGTACCGTCACCCTTGACGGACAAGGTACGCAGGAACGGGGATTGGGCGGCACCTGTAATCAGGTTAATGTCCATGACATCCAGCTGTCCCTTGGCAAACACCATATCCTTCCCGCGGTAAGCCACGGCTTTATTGATAATGGCGGGTTCGCTGGTAGTGTCCACCACATATTGCAGGTCCTTGCCGCTGCCGATCTGGTTGATCATGCCGCGGATTTCAACCAGAACCTCGTCTTCGCCTTTTTTCCGGTCATCCAAGTCATCCTTAAGGTCCTTCAGCTCCTTCTCACTTTCGAAGGCCTGCAGGCGGTAGGTTGGTGATTTTTGCTGCTCGTTTTTGTATTCCCCGCCGAAGTCGGGATCCACAAGCTGACCAACCCGGACCATCTTATCCAAGGCAGTAGTCAAAGTGACCTTCATTGCCTGAATTTGATCTCTGGATGGGGCAGCCTCTTCCGGGAAAGCCTCCATATAATCGGGTTTTACTTTTGTATCAAAATCACCGTTTAAAGTTACTGTATTTTTAATCACAGCCAAGATATTGGCCTTCTTGACCCGGGCTGCTTCATTCTCGGTAACCACAAAGCGCTGAGCCGTCGTCAGGTCATACAAGCCGCCTGTATCAGCGGTATCCTTATAATCCACTTCCACCTGGTACTCGCCTAACGGCAAGGCGGGACCCAAGTCTGCCTTCAGCACCTTGCCGGTGGCATCCACAAGATCACCGGTGCGGTAAGTAATCCGCATATCACCCATTTGCCCATCATTGGCGGGCTGCATAATAACAGATTGCTTCACCGGTACCTTATAGCGGTTGCCGGTTGCGGTTTCCTTTAGATACAGGTCAAAATTCGGGTCGGAGGAAGCATTGCCCGGATTATACGCCTCTACATTCGATAAGTTCAGTGTGATGTATTTGACATCTGAGGCAAAGGCCTCTTCCGGAGTCATAGCGTACACAAAGGTTTGTGCAGCAACCCCTACCGGAGGAAGGAAAACGAAGTTGGCCTTGCTGCATTCATATTGGGCTTTGATGGCCTCATTCTCTATTTTCTTAATCTCTTGTCCCATCTCTTCACTTGTTACAGAAAGCAAATATTCGGGTGTTGTCGGCCAGGGGCGGCCCTTTGCCTGTACGAGAAAGGTAGCCGTTACTATGTCACCGGGCTCAAATTTGGGCTGAATGCCCAACTCGGCTTCAGCTGGTGTCGCCGGTTTTATGAACACCGCTGACTGGGTATTGCCGGGCAGCGTCTTCACCTTGCCGTCTGAGCCTCTAACGATTTTCCCGTTCTCATCCATCTCCACAAATTTAAGTGCATTATCCAATTGCATGTTGGCGACGATGTTGGAATGCTTCATCTTAAAGGATTCCATATTTTCGATTTCGGCCGTAATCTGGAATACGCCCTCATCCACATACCCGCTGCCGTCCTCCAAGGCTGCCAATTGATTGACCGGATCAATATAACGGATGGAGAACACCTTGTCCGGAGAGATAATTTCGCCCAATCCATAAACCGTCTCGAAGGTGCGGGCCGACCCTGCCGGAATCCGGTCCGGGTTCCAATACAAGGCCACAGCCGAATCCGCCGAGCCAAAATCATTGGTGTCGGTGGTGAAATCCAGGTTTTCATTGACTTCATAATCCCATTTGGTGTTGGCCATTCTGGCCCAATGTCCAACGACCATTTCATCTACAATATTGATGTCGTTCTCGGAAAAGTTATTGAAGCCGTAAGCCGTCACATTGGTAGCCAACGGATTGGTGCTGTCGTATTTGTCCTTCATGACCCAATAAGCCGGCAGTGTTCGGAGAGTGCGATCCAGACCTGTGTATGCTGAATCTACCTTATCCTCATCCACCAGCCTGCGCTCTACTTGAAGGGGACGATCAGAAACTGCCCCTACCTGGAATGCAGGACCATCATTGCTGCCCACCATGGTATCCAGCAAAATCCGCGAACCCACCTGCACATCCGCCTGGGTAGGGTTGTTGACGATGTAGCCTACGTTTACATTGCCGGCATTCATGATGTCCGATGTATCGGTGTAGAGCTTCAACACTTGTGTAATTTGGACTCCCTTGATGCTCCAGGTTGTCTCAATTTGTTTGGTGCCGTCGGAATTCTCCACAATCCGCGGAGGGGAAATTTCCGAGAAGAAATCGGCTCCGAATTTATACGGATTACCGAAGATATAGTCCGTTCCGTCGATCCGGAAGGTGGTAAAGGAGGTTTCCGGATCATCCCCCTGGTACATCATGTTAACATTCTGGTCATTCTTGCGGACGGGTTGTCCGTCCACGGTCCGGATCGCAAACCGGCCCGTATGATTATTGACCGTTACCTTCACGAAGCTGTTGCTGACCACCGTCACGTCTTCTTTGCCGATTTCATTGGCAAAGGCCGAAACCGGAAGCCCCAAGGCCAGAATGGCAGCCAATATAATGGCGATTGCCTGTTTAATCCCTCTCATCCGCTTTTGACTCCTTCATTCTAGAGATTAGCCGACCATGCTGCCGATTGTGATTAAAAGAAATCCCCCGGAACAGGCTTTTGCCCATTCCGGGATTCCCCATAACCTGACCCAGCGTAAACCGATGAAATGTCGAAGAAGGCTCTCAAATTGGCTTCGCCAATTTCAAGGCTTAATCCTTGTTGCCTACAAAGAAGGAAGCAAACTCCCTTTCTCTCTCTTGCGTTCTGACGATAATGGTGTACCAGCCTGTTTTCGGGAAGGTAACCTGGAATTGCTGCGCTGTCAGTGCTTCGTAGGATATTTCCTCGGCAATATATTTCATTTGCCCTTCCCGGTACAGTCCGGAATGATAGAGAATGCTGAAGGTAGCCCGTTCATTGGTTGCCTTCGTTCCCTCCACCATCATTTCGTCGTACCCTTGAACACGGAAGGTGATGGTGTTGGTATCGAACAGAACGGCCTCTTCCAGGCTGGAAGAAATGACTTCCCCATTGCCGGTAATCATCAGCCCGGAATTCGGTAACACAACCACGGATTGAGTAAAGGTTGCGCTGTTGCCAAGTTCATCCGTTACCGTGTACGTCACCGACTTTTTGCCCGTTGTAGCCAGGTCCAGGTCGCTGATGGTGACTGTCAGATGATCCACAGCAGACAGATTGTCGGAAACGGTGTAACCGCCCAGATCCGTATAAGGATTGAACCCTTCCTGATTCCGGATGACGGAGATAACAGGGCGGTTAAGTTTGAGCTCCGGAGCGGTGTTATCCAGTCCGGTCACTTCAATTGGGGAAATGATCCTTTGCCCCAAAAGATCAGAAATGGCAATTTTGGTAAGGCCATTTGTGCTGTAGATGGCAGAATGGCTGTAACGCCCGTCTGTACCGCTAATCTGATTGAGGTAGTTTCCATTATCCTTGTCAATTGAAGGCCCTGTGCCCAAGAAGATTTTGTTGGGGGCGCTGACCTGTCCGCTCAGTGTGACCTTCACCTTGCCCTTGGCATAGGTTTTGCCGTCAACGGTAACGGTTTTGTCCGGAGACAGCGTCTGACCATTTTCATCCACAAATTCGTAGACAATTTCCGGTGTTTCCAGAGCCGGGGCAATGTAGGAAATCTCCTTTTCCACAACCGTGGTATTGCCGTTTTGATCCCGTACAGTAAATTCCACCTTGCCGTTGTCCCGCATCGTAACCGGATTTTCGCCTTGAATAACGGTGATATCCTTGGTGCTGTTGGCAGCCTTCACCACACTCAGCACAATACCCTCGGCCAAAATCACGTTGCCCTGACTGTCCTTGATGGTCTTAAAGGTTTTGGAGCCGTTGTCTCCATACTTATCTGTAGCCACAATTTCAACGGAGGGAGGTGTTTTGTCAATGTTGGCCACTGTTGCCGTTGCCGTATTTTTGTTGCCCGCCTCATCCTCAAACTCAAAGGTAAAGCTGCCGTTTTCCTTGAAGCTATGGCGTCTCGCACCCTCATTATTCAACACCCGGACAGGCTCGGAGGTCTGCAGCTCAGCGGTGACGTTGGAGGAGGTTGGTCCGGTAATGTTATAGACAATCACTCCTTCAGGGGCTGTGTCATCAATATTATTGACGACGGCCAACAGCCTGGCTTTCCGGTCTGTGGCGGTAAGGTCTGTCAGGTCAAAGGTGTAAATCCCGTTTTGCGGAATGCTGTACGTATTGCCCTTGACATGAACCGGTGCCGCCAAATTGTCGGTAGCGGAGGGTTTCACCTTGACTCCTGCCGGAACCGAGATGGTGAGGGACACCGCGCCGCTTCCAACGGGCTTCATGGTGCTGTAGGAAGCAATGCCGTAAAGATTATTAGCAGCAGGATTGAATGCTTTGGTATCCACATCCGCCGGGCTGCTTTCCCCGCCGCCGGGAGAACGGAACTTCACCTTCAGCTGAAGCTGGGCAGGTGTTGCTGCATCAACCGGGGTGCGGACAAAGTTGGTGTACGGCATCCAGTTGGTCCAATTGATCCCGTTATCCTTGGAGATGGCATATTCGAAGCCGTGCTTCGTGGTATTCTGCAGCTCCAGCTGAAGCACTGCCTTATATCCGTCTGTCTCGTTTCCTTCGAAGGCAATCAGATCGGATTGCAGCACCTGCACCGGACTATTATCCTCCCGCGACAACCGGAAAGTGCCTGTGTGGGTAATCGCTGCATTTCCCGCTCCATCGATTGCATAGACGTACAAGATGAAGTTGGCTGTTTCGCCTGCGGCAAGTACGGAGTTGTCCAAAGTTGTCTTCCCATCCTTGGGAAGCGTCTGCCAGCCCGGGGATGCATCACCTGGGGCAGGAACATCCTCCCGGACCCACTGATAGCTTACCTTCATGTCATCGGGCCGCTGCAGCTCTGTAGCCGTTACAGTAACCGCATGGCTTGGTTTGGCGTAGTTAACACCGTTGATGTTGAAGGTAACAGCAGGCGCCGTATTGTCAAACTTGTACAACTGGTTGAAGTAATAGCTTTGTGCCCCCGCCTCCTGGACACGGATATGCAGGTATTGCTCACCGTTCAGTGCGGGATCGGCGGGAACCCAGACGGTAGTAGGGTGCTCATAAACCGCCGAGGTGACCGTGTTGGCCGCATAAACAGAGCTTGTTACGGAGGGCGCTGCTGCGCTGTCCACAACCGGAACGTTTGGTACAGGGCCGCTGCCATAAACGGCCGCGAGGACCGTCGGTGTAAACTGACTGTCTGCCGGACGCACCGGGGAGCTGCTGTAGGCATAGGCCACAGCTTCCACTTGAACCTTTGTAATCGTGAGCTTTACATTTTGGCTCTTCATAAAAATAGTGGAGGTAGGCGAGAAGGAAACCTCAATTTTATCGGACGAATTAACGGTTGCCGAAGCCGACTTCTGTGCAGCCGTTATATTACCCGCATGATCCGCACCCTGCAGGTACAGGTCATAGGTGCCATCTTCAAAAACATGACCTTGTGTGGAGACAATGTAATCCATCGGAACAGTAGTCCATCCGATTGAGCTTGGCGCTTCATGCTCCTTCACCCACTGGTACTGCACATTAGCCGCATCAATGCCGCTGTGCTTATCCGTTGCGGTTATGAGTGCTTTAACCTCAGGCTTATCCCCGGCAATGATTTCTGCCGTAAGCACAGGAGCTTTGTTGTCCAGCAGCAAGATGGCTTTGTTGTAAATCCAGTTGGAATCATCGTGTTTATAATCTTCCGGTGTCCACATGGCGGGATTATCGTATTCCGCTACCTTTTTCAGAGCCTCACCCTTGGCGTAAAATTCCGCGTCGGCTTCGGAAGCACCAGGATGGCTGGCAAAATACTCATTCTTCCACGTGCTGTACATATCGGGATGATTAATAGCAAAGTCTTTATTCTTACTGTATTGCATCAATTCCCGGGCCGTATCCCAGGTCATATCCGCTGTCCACGTATGCAGGTACCAGGGGCCGCTGGCGTCAGAAGCGAAGGCCTTCGCCGGTGGAGAGAGGAGATTCGTTTTATTGTTGGCCACTTTAAGCGGCTCCCCGGTGAATATGCCCTCAGGCTGCTCCCCTGTTAGGGAAAATCGCTTGATAACAGCGTAGTTGTCATCTGTCAGGGCAGCCAGGGGGTTCTCGGGTTTATTGCTCCAATAATAATAGACCAACCCTACTCCAGGAGAATCCTGCCCGATGGGTCCTGTCATATTCAACGGCCGGTAAATCCCTCGGCTTGGCCGTACAAAGCCGGCTTCATCCGGATCAAGAGGAGGAGCCGTCACCGAAGGATCATTGGCGTCGATAGTGATTTTTCCCTTTTTCCCATACACCGCATCGGTAGCACCGTCGCTGTCGTAGCTGTAGCTGAATTCCGGATCCTGATTGTCAATGGACAGCTTGGCCCAGTCAATCTTGGTATTCGGGATTTGCTGGGAGGGGTCAGTAGGTACGGGCTCTGCAGATTTATTGGTATGAGCCGCATCCATCAGCAGGTTGCCGGCGTAATCCTGGATCACACCTTTGTCAGGGTAGCCTTGCGCCGCTCTGCTTTCATGGGAGAGTGCAATTACCTTCAGTAACGCCACGTCCACATCCTGATCTGTTACTTCAGCCCGGAACGTCCACGTATCCGTGTTCTCGCCTTTGATATACCTGGCTTTCATCCCGTTATTAAAGTGAAGGATTAAGTTGTCAGCATTCAATCCCGCTTTGACAATGGTATCCTCGGTAAGCTGTACCTTAAAATCAATCACGTCTCCGCCATTTAAGGTACTGCCAGTAACGATTTCCGGTTGGATGCCGTTGGCCGCAAAGGTATATTTAGGTGGAACTGCGTCGACGATAACCCGGTAGCCGTCATTGTTAGATATTACATTGCCTGAATCAACAGTTTCGTCAAAGGGATTAATAGCCTTGCCGCTCATGTGAGATGAGCTTGCTGTAGAGGCCTTCTTACCGAAGTTTTCGACTTTAAGGTAGTTCCCGGCAGCATCATGAAAATCGGCAGCTTTAATTTTCTCGAGAAGGCTACTTTGGTTCAGTCCGCCTTCCGTGGGAATATCTGTAAGCTCGCCGCCGTTTTTGATAGGCAGATTGCCCGAATGATGAAGAGGTGTAGGAGAATAAGAATAAGCTAACTTATCCGTAAACTGGGTCCAATCCGTGGAGGACGGCAGCCTCATCCCCTGATTTTGGCCGGCCCCGGGCAGCCCAGTTTTTGCAGGATTGGTAAATAGGTAGTGTGTAGTCAAGCTAAATGTATCGCCACTGGGTTTGACCGGTTCGGAGAATGGATAGGTCAGTTCCATCCGTTCGCCAGCCTTCAGGAACAGTTCTTTTTCTCCAATCTTGGTATTATCCCGCTCGGTGCCGGTGCTAGTAAATATGTAGTCTTTTATTGTGGGGGCTACTTTGTCCTGGAACTTAATGAAAATCCCTTCTGCCCTTGCCTCCCCGTCTTCAAGCCAAACCTGTATTTTAATGGTAGAATCGGGTCTGATTGTGGCCGTTTCTTCTTTGTGCCCTATAGTGCCGCCGCCGCTATGGCCTGACAAAATGTTCTCGCCATCAACAAAGAAGTTAGCTGTTGTTACAGAGGTGGAGACAACAACACCCAGAACTTTTTTTTCATAAAGCTTCAGCAGGTCCCAGCCAACAACGATTTCTGTGTCCCCGCCTGCAGCCATTGCTTTCAGTAAGGGATTATCCAAGACATTAATTTCAAACGTAACGGATGCCTTATCATCAGATGTCATTGTACCGTTAGCTTGAATTTTAATATCCTTATCCTGCTCCGTCTGAATGAAGCCGGGGGAGCTGGCGAATCCGGTACCATTGACATTAAAATTACGGAAAGCATTTTCGGCCTCCACACTTCTATTGCCAACAACAGTGCCATCCAGCGTAACGGTTATATCCTCCGGCCCCTTCCCATAGGCGGTATCAGGCGCCCACACCGGGAGCATAGAGACGATCATGCACAGGATCAATAAAGCTGATGTCCATTTGGATACGTACTTGTTTTTTACCACGAACAGATTCTCCCCCTCGTAACAACTTCATTAGCCATTTACTTCACAACCCCCGCCGCATCCTCAGCGCTCACAGCCAAATGAATGCCGCTCATGGTGCGCAGCGAGCCGGACAGAATGCCTGCCGCATAGCCGTACTCATCTAATAACGGACCGCCGGACATGCCGTTGACCAACTCCGCCGAAACCAGCAGCCGGTCCCTTCCGTTGATGGAGGCGCGGGGTGTATTGACGATTCCTTCTGTGATGATCTTCGTTCCCTTCATCGGAAACCCGATGGCAAACACCTTCCCGCCATGCTTCATCTGCCCCGTGCGCAGCGGGATAAACGGATATGTACGCTGTACTCCGGCATTGTCCGCCGGCTGCTCCAGCTTCAATACTGCCGTATCGGCGGCTTCGTTCCGGGCTGTTACCCGGCCTATGACAGTAGACTGGTCATCCATTACACATTCCACCTGCTCTGCTTCCTCCACCACATGGTAGGCAGTCAGCGCCGTGCCGTCCGGACGAATCATAAATCCGGTGCCCACATCCTTCAGCGTTCCGTCCTCACGGAGCACCCTTACATAGAAAACAGCCTCCTCTACATGAGAATAGAGCTCCTCCGCATGATAACGGGGAGGGGAATCCGCTTGAGAAACGGAAAAGCCGTTTATCGCCAACAACAAGGCCATAAGTATTGCAAACAGTAGGCTGCCCTTTCGCCACACTTCGTCACCACTCTCCGTTCTGCGACTTTTGTCGCTATGAATAACTATTATTATAGAGTAGGCTTCTCTCAAAATTCTCTCAAAAGTCCGTTTCCTCTCGAGCGGCTAGTTCTTACGACTCACATCCGATTTTCGAGGAAAAACCCGCGAAAACAGCTATTAAATGCCAAAAACACCTTGCAGCGCTCAGGCCGCAAGGTGAATTTTTACTTTTATTTTTTTTGGCGGGGCTGGGAAATTTTCGACATTTCCATGTACATCTTCGCTTTTTTACTGATCTCCGCGGGGACCTCCATCCCCATCTCCTTGCGGTACTGCATCTCGAACAGGTTGAAGTGCCGGGTGATCCGCTCCCGCTTGCCTGCGGCTGCATAGACCTCCATCAGAAGCAGGTGAAGCTCCTCCTCCAATGGATAAAAGGAGAGGCATGACAGGAGCCGCTGCTCGGCCTTGCTCCATTCCCCTTGCGCCATATACCGTTCGGCCAGCCGGCAGCCAAGGGCTCTGTATTGTTTACCGCAGCTTTCCTCCAGCTGGACCTTCCACATGTAATCCTTGTGCCCCAGCAGCGGGCCGCGGTACAGGGCAAACAATGCCTCCAGCCGCTCCGGCTCTGCCTGCTTCTTATGGCCCAACCCGGATATACCCTGCAGAAACTCCAGCAGATCATAGCGGGTATCCTGGGTTTTCAGCAGATAGCCGTCACCGGTTTTCACCACATCCATACCAATGTCCTGCTCCTTGATCAGCTTTTTCAGCCGGTACACGGTGTTGTGCAGATTGTGAATGGCCCGTTCCTCATTCATTTCGGGCCACAGAAGATCCATCAGCTTCCACTTGCTGATGTCCTGATCGGGCCAGCACAGCAGATAGGCGAACAGCTCCTCCGTTTTCCGGGTAGGCCAGCGCACCAATTCACCCTCGGGACTCCGCACCTCGAAGCTGCCCAGGCAATGGATGGAGGCCTTAAGAACAGGCTCGGGAGGTGCTGATGCGCCCGGACTTCCCGTCCGGTCGGCCTCCTTCAGCAGGCGGGTGGTAATCCGGTCGATAGCGCTGGTCATCACCGGCTTCAATATATAATCGAAGGCAAATACCCGGAACGCCTCCAGGGCGTATTCCTTATACGCGGTGGTGAAGACGATGCGTGTGCCCTCGCAGCATTCGTTCAGCCTTTGGGCCAGCTCAATCCCGGATAGCTTGGGCATCTCCACATCCAGGAAGGCGATGTCCGGCTTAAGCTCCGGCAGCTTCTCCAATGCCTCCAGCGGATTGTTGAAGGCGCCGATAATCCGGCAGTGCGGGTTGCGGCCCACAACCACCTTCATCAGCTCCAGAATGGGCTTTTCATCCTCCACAATGACTACCGTGAACATTCCCTTCTCCCCCTCTCCCACGTTTTATTCCTCCTCATCCCGCGGCAGCCGCATAACGATCCTGGTGCCCCTGCCCGGCTCGGAGGCAATCTGCAGGGAGGCGCCGGGAATGGATTCCAGGCGGCGCCGGATATTGAGAATCCCGATGCCGACACCGTCGCCCGGTCTGCCTGCTCCCGTAATCCGGACGAGAACCTCCTGCGGGATGCCGGTGCCGTCGTCCTCAACGGTTACGCGCACACCTCCCTCATCCTTCTCCACCGTCAGGCTTACGGTCCCCCTGCCGTCCTGGTCGAAGAAGCCGTGCCGGATGGCATTTTCCACGAAGGGCTGGATGCAAAGGGACGGGATCGGAAATTCCTCCAGCTCTTTTTCCACATGGCTGACAAACTCGAACCGGTCGTCGAAGCGGGCGCGCTCAATGTCCACATAGGCCTCGATCAGCTCCAGCTCCCGGCTTAACGGCACCAGCAGCTCATGGCTGTCCACATCCAGAATATACCGCAGATACTGGCTGAGACGGGAGAGCAGATAAGCCGCCCTTTCCCCGTCGGTATAACAGAACGAGATGACACCGCTTAACGCATTGTACAGAAAATGCGGCTTGATCTGCGCCTGATGGAACGCCAGCTCATTGCGGATGGCCTCCTGGAAGGAGGATTTCATAGACAGCAGTGTCTGGATCCGGGCCAGCATGGTTTCCCCCTCGAAGGGTTTGGTCACATAATCGTTGGCGCCTGCAGCCAGGCCCAACGCAACATCCTGGGAACGGTCCTTGGCCGTTGCGAACAGAATGGGCAGCGAAAGGATCGAATGCTGCTCCCGGAGCATCCGGCACAGCTCGATGCCGGACATCTCGGGCATCATCACATCCAGAATAATCAGATCAATGTCCGGATGCCGGGCAATTTGAGCCAAGGCTTCCTTGGCGGACAAGGCGGAGAGCAGATTGTAGGGATAACGGCGCAGAATATTCAGTAAGGTATAAATATTGGAGGGTTCGTCATCCACGATCAGAATGGTCTCTTTGTACTCCCCCAGAACCTCCAATGGCTCCAGGAGGGCATTGGAATGGCGGCGCGGGAACTCTCCGCTTCCGTCCTCCGCGGAAGAAGCCGCAGCCTGCTCCACCGGCAGGCCGATCATCATCCGGGTGCCCTTGCCCGGCTCGGACCAGTCGATATCCAGGGAGCCATTCATCCCTTCAGCCAGCTTGCGGCAGATGTACAGACCCACTCCCATTCCGGAGTACCCTTCTGCGGGCAAATCATAACCGAAGGGATCCTCTTTCTTCAGCAGCCTCCGCTGTTTGTCCGGTGCAATCCCTGCCCCCGTATCCTCTACGGCGATCAAGGCTGCATCCCCCGTTACCGTACTGCTCAACGTGATACTTCCCGTTACCGTATACTTGATGGCATTATGCACCAGATTGTACAGCACCTGACGAAGGCGGTTCTCATCTGCCTGCACCCAAAGCGCAGCGGAGATTTCATTTTGCAGCACGACTTTTTTGCCGGCCAGCTCAAACTGCAGAATGTCCAGCACCATCTTCGCCACCGACCGGACGTTAACGGAGGTAATCTGCATCTTCATCTCCCCGTGACGCAGCCGTGTAACGTCGATTAAGTCCTGCATCAGCATCGACAGCTTGACGGAGATATCCTTTACCAGCCACAGGTCCTGCTGCTGCTTGGGGGAGAGTGCCTTCTCCCCCTCGTCCAGAAGGTGGGAGGTAATATTCATAATGGCGTTGAGCGGCGTGCGGATTTCATGGGAGGTCATAATCAGGAACTCATCCTTGGCCTGATTGGATGCTTCCAGCTGGCCAGTCAGCTTCTTGGTTTCCTCCATGGTACGGGCAAAACGGAACGCCAGCAGAATGTTCATCAGAATCGTGAAGATGAGCGCTCCCAGCTTGCCGATAAAATCCGAGGACATCATGCTTTCCTTCGCCAGCGAGTCCGCCACCAGATAAATCAAGAGACACGCCACAGCCGCAATAAACAGCAGCAGCTCCTTGCTTTCATAGCTTCCCTTCTGCCGCTGGGCATACAGCCTGGCCATTCCCAGCACCATATAAAACTCCACAAATGCCAGATAAAACATCACATAAAGCTTGATATCATTAAAAGCATGGTAAGGAATAACCGGTATGGTGGCAACGCATATCACCAGTGGCAAGATCAGAAGGGTTTGTGTCCGTTTGGACATCATCTTGCTGTTCAGAGAGCTGAAGAGCAGCACCGCTACCAGAGCAGAAAGGATAATCGTGATGTCCAGAAGCTTATAGATGAAGTCAAAGGGAATCTCAGGCAGCAGCCGCTGGGCAATTTTCTCGTCCTGCATAGTCTGCCCAATGGCGATCAGCACCAAGAACAGCCCGCAATACAGGTAGCTCCGGTCCTCCCGCCGGGGCAGATACTGCAGAAGCTGGTGGATGCCCACCAACGTGAAAATCATCACGCAGGCCAGATCCCCGCCCAGACTCAGCGCCGTCTGAATGATCACATCCTTTTGGGCCCCGAACAAGATCGGTCTGGCAACTCCCCCATTAAAGAACACATGGTTAGAAACCTGAATCACAATCTCAATTTCGCCTTGATCCGATGAAAAAAACACCGTATAAGGCGTATTTCCCGGACGGTGCTCCTCCCGCGTATAAGCAGGGGTTCCGCTTTCGCCCTCCAGCTTTCCGTTAATATAGAGCTTATGGGCCATACGGATGTTGGTAATTTTAATGCCGTAGATGGTCTCCTCATTAGGCACCAGCACCTTAAGCCGGTAGGTGCCCGAACCCTTAGCATGGACACCGCCGTTCTCATGTTTACCCCGCCAGGTCCAGGGGGTCTCCAGATAGATGGTTTCCCCCGGCTGGCCCAGCATAGGGTCTCCCGGCTCCAGCAGCTTGTCCGGAACAAACTCCCATTCCCCGCTCAGCTGAGCCATCCCGCGCTCCGGAAGGCCAATTCCCCGCAGGTCAAGAACACCCTGCTGCGCCGGAGGTGCACCATTGTTCTCCACTAACCCTGTATATAACAACGTAACCAGCAGCATAAACGCCACCGTAACTGAGGTGATTCCAATCCATTTGCCCGCCGATTTCATGATGACGCCCCTCTATAAATAAAAAAATCCGTCCGATTATATCATACGATAACAAGCTCACAAGAAACTCACAAGGGCAATATCTAACAATTTTCGACTTTCACAAAATAGATAGTAGTACACGGGACATATCCATAAAGCACAAGTACAGGACTATAATCAGGTGAACCGGAAGTTTGGCGTATTGTAGGAAGAGGTAAACGGAGGTTTTCCGGCAGGTTCGACAAGAACTGGTTGGAAATACCTGGTTCTTTTGTCCATTCAATGAACTTTCCGGAACATCTGAAGAAATTCTTATCTTTTTTTAAAGAGAAGGGGAGGAATTTGACTCTGCGGGGAGAATACTTAGACTTGGAAAAAATAACATGCCGAATTCCCGTTTACGGGAAACGGGGGAACCACTCTGGGTGAATTGGTCTCGATGTACAGGGACCATAGGGAACCTTCAACCGAACCCTCCAGCTAACCTCGCAGGCACCAGGAAGGGGTTTACCTGTTGTTTTCATTCTTTAAAAAGTCTGTTGTCGCACTCGTCGCTGCCGTCATGCTGCTCAGTTTCTCGGCAGGCACCGCCTCGGCTGCCACCCCGTTGAACGAGCAGATCGACGCCCTTATTGGAACCCCTTACAAATCCGGGGGAACTTCCACGAAGGGTTTCGATTGTTCGGGCTTCACCCAGTACCTGTTCGCCCAATTCAATTTTGAATTGTCCCGCAGCTCCGTTTCCCAGAATGAAGAAGGCTACTGGATCCCTAAATCCGACCTTCGTCCCGGGGATTTGGTGTTCTTCAACACCAGCGGTAAAGGCATTTCGCATGTGGGTGTCTACATCGGCGACGGAATGTTTGCCCATTCCGCCAGTGATGAGGGCGTAACCAAGAGCAGCCTGGATGAATCCTACTACAAGAAACGCTATGTTTCGGCCCGTCGCGTGCTGTGGGAAGAGCTCTATACCCAGATGACCTCTGAACCCGCAGCGTAACGTTGATTACCTCACACCTTCTAGCAAACCCTGCCGTGATTCATCTCCGGCGGGGTTTGTTTTCTTTTTACCCCCAAAGCCAGAAGATGAAACACCTCGTTTTAGTACCTGGTCTTGAAAAACCTCCGGTTAACATATATGATGAAGAACAAGGAATACCACATGATTTCAGGGAGGAACTCCTGCCATATGATCATTAAACCGAAAATACGCGGCTTTATCTGCACCACCGCCCATCCGGAAGGCTGCGCCGAAAGTGTGCGGCGCCAAATCGCTGCCGTACAGGCCAGAAAGCCTGTGACAGGAGCCAAAAAAGTGCTGGTCATCGGAGCATCCACCGGCTATGGCCTGGCGTCACGAATCGCCGCCGCCTTCGGTATGGGCGCCGATACCATCGGGCTTTTCTTCGAACGCCCGGCAACGGACGACCGCACAGCCACCGCAGGCTGGTACAACACGGCTGCCTTCGAGAAGGCTGCCCGTGAAGCGGGCCTGGTAGCGGAGAGCCTGAACGGCGATGCCTTCTCCCAGGCCATTAAGGAAGAGGCTGTCCGTCTAATCCGGGAGAAGCTGGGCAAGGTGGATATGGTGGTCTACAGCGTTGCCGCCCCCCGCAGAACCGATCCTGTCACCGGAGAGGTGTACGGCTCTGTGCTGAAGCCCATCGGGCAATCGTTCTCCAACAAATCAGTGAATGTGCAGAACGGCGTGGTCAATGAAGTTACGATGGAGCCTGCCAGCGACGAGGAAATCCGGCAAACCATCAAGGTGATGGGCGGAGAGGACTGGATCCTGTGGATGCAGCTGCTGGCCCAAGAAGGCCTGGTGGCCGACAATGTGATTACACTCGCCTATTCCTATATCGGACCGGAGGTCACCCACGCCATTTATAAGGAAGGAACCATCGGACGGGCCAAGGAGGATCTGGAGGTGGCGGCGCGCCAAATCACAGCGGAGCTTGCTCCTTATGGCGGGCGTGCTTATGTTTCCGTAAATAAGGCGCTGGTTACCCAAGCCAGCTCGGCTATACCCGTGGTTCCCCTGTACATCTCCCTTCTGTACAAACAAATGAAGGCCCAGGGAACCCATGAGGGCTGCATCGAACAGATGGCCCGGATGATGGAGCGGATCTACGGAGCCGGGGGAGAGGTTGTCACCGACGCCGAAGGCCGCATCCGTATGGATGACTGGGAGATGGACGAGGGCATCCAAGCCGAGGTAAACAAGGCATGGTCGGCCATCACTACCGAAACCTTGCCCGAGCTGGGAGATCTGGAAGGATACCGTCAGGACTTCCTGCAGCTCTTCGGCTTCGGCTTCGACAACGTGGATTATGAGGCGGATGTCAATCCGAATGTGCAGCTTTAAAGCCAATTAACCGCATAGCTATATGGGCGCAAACGCCCCCGCTTGTCCTCGAGGCAGGTGCGGGGCGTTTTTTGGCATCTCAAAAAATCCGTTGGCCGAATTCTTTTCCCATGTGCCGGCTCATAAGTATGTGGGGAGTTTGCATATGACGAAAAGGGTGAGAACATGCCGTTCCCGAGCAATGTCCAATTTACCCCCATTACTGTAGGCGGGAAGCCGCCCACAGCCAATGTGGACCCCGCTTTTCCCGCCAGTCTGGATATCGTGGGCAACAGCCAATTTCCTCCGGCCTATTTCGCCTATGACGGAAGGAACGTGTATTTCCGCTTCCGTTTACGAGGCGATCCCCGATCCCGTACCGGGTTTTTGAACCAAACCTGGGGGGTTCTGCTGGATTTGAACAACAACCCGTCCAGCTACGAATGGATGTTCACGCTGAACGGAGGCACCAGCCAGATTAATCTGATCCAGAATACGTCGGTGGGCAGCAATCCGCTGACGGATCCCGCAGAGCGGAACAACTTCTCCCGGCCGGTGAACAATTTCGACCTGGCCCGGGCTACCCTCACCCAGGACGGCTCCAATTTTGGCGGTCAGGAAAATTACTTCCTGGATTACTTCGTGGATCAGGGCACCTTCTTCAGCCAGCTTGTCATTAACGCCAATACCGTGCTGCGATTTCTCTTTTTCACCTCAACGCTGGCTAATCAGGTAAACCGGGACTATCTGCCGTTTTCCGATCCCGTCACCTTGAATCAAGCCAACGTGCGGGCTCAGCTGTCTGTCTCCCAGTCCCTTGTGAACCCTCCGTCCGCTATTCCTTCCGGCAGCATCGCCAGCTTAAACGGAAGATTTACCGTCTCGAATACGGGCTCCAGCGCCGCTTCCTCGGTATTCGCCACCATTCCTTTCCTGCCGGACAGAGTGGATTCCTTCCGGATTACATCCGTCAACA
Organism: Paenibacillus mesotrionivorans; assembly: GCF_046098205.1. Classification (NCBI taxonomy): domain Bacteria; kingdom Bacillati; phylum Bacillota; class Bacilli; order Caryophanales; family Paenibacillaceae; genus Paenibacillus; species Paenibacillus mesotrionivorans. The sequence continues at coordinate 71,813 of NZ_JBJURJ010000021.1, forward strand.
TCGGCAACGCCAACTTCAATGCGCTGACCTCCACCTTAAGCTGGAATATCGGGACGTTGGCCAGCGGCGCCACAGTGGAGCTGACCTATAATCTGGGAGCGGTGTTCAACCAGGCGGGGACCCGGCCGTTCAATTCCTTTACCGTAACCGGCATCGACCAATTCACGGGCAATATGCTGCCGAACATTACCGGCTCACTGGAGGTGGCCGTCCAAGCAGGAGGCAGCCTCTCGGGTCTCGTCCAGAACACCAACGGTTTGCCCCAGCCGGATGTAACTGTGACACTGACCGCCCAAGGCGGTACAGTCCCCGTATCATCCACGGTCACCAATAGTGACGGCGTATACAGCCTCACCAATGTGCCGCCGGGCAATTATATCCTTTCCCTCACCAATCCGCTGTTTCTGCCCCAGAGCATCGATGTATCCATTGCCGCAAACACAGGAATTGTGCTGAACGTGCTGCTGCAGCCCCTGCCTGCCACACTGCAGGGCACGGTAACCTCAGCCTTGGACGGAGCTCCTGTTCCGGGTGCCGTACTGAACGTATCCAACCAAAGCAATGTGCGGATCGCTACGGTTACGACGGATGCCAATGGGCAATACAGCCTCGGCAATTTACCCCCGGGCGTTTCCATTACGGTATCTGTGGCCGCTCCCAATTTTCAATTGCAGAATGCGGACTTTTTCCTGGATCCGGGTGCGACCCGCGTATTCAACCCGGTGCTGGCCCCCAGCCCCGCCAGTGTATCCGGCACCGTCTCCGGCGCAGACGGGCTGCCTATTGCCGGAGCCACTGTGACAGTTCTCGACCGGAACAGCAATGTGCAGGCCGAAACGGCTACCAATGTAAACGGACAATATACCATCAGTTCACTGGTGCCTGGAGCAGCCTATCAGATTCGGGCCACTGCTCCCTTCTTCCAAACCTCGCTTACCGGACTGCAGACCGCTCCGGGAGAAGCGGCCACCTTGAACTTTACACTGCAGCCTTCTCCGGGGAGCATAACCGGCACCGTCACAGAGGAAGGCACAGGACTGCCTCTGGAGGGCATTTCCGTACGCGTTTATGACAGCCGGGATTTGACGGTGAACACCACCCTGACGGATGCCGGCGGTCAATTTGCCATCACCTCTCTGCCCCCCGATTCGTATACACTGTTGTTTTCCTCATCCGTCTTTGCCGCCCGGACCATCGGGGCAACGGTGCGGCCGGGAGAAAATACGGTTGTCAATGTCCGGCTGGTGCGGCTGACCGGCTCACTGGAGGGTATCGTCCGGAGGACAGACGGGCAACCGCTTGTTAGTGCAAACATTTCCGTGATTGACAACGGAACTGTGGTGGCCCGGGACACAACGGATGCCGAAGGCGAATTTATGATATCCGGTCTTTTCCCGAAGAGCTATACCGTCAATGCTGCAGCCGAAGGCTTTGCCACCAAAACACTGGGGGTCTTCATTCGCCCGCTGGAAACCTCCATACTGGAATTTGCGCTTGAATCTACTACGGGCATCATCCGCGGCGCGGTGACGGATTCCGCCGGGGCTCCCTTGGCCGGCGCTCTTATCGGCCTTAACAGCAATTTATTGGGTATCTCTATGCTGCGGGAGCGCACCGTTACCGACAACCAGGGGATCTTTCTCCTGCGGGACATTTCCCCCGGGGATTATGTGCTGAGCATTATGCTGCGGGGCTTCCAGAACGCCATTATCAGCACAACCGTAAGGGCGGATACGCTCACAGGCCTTTCCATCCCTCTTCTCCCTAACCCGGGCTCCATCCAAGGAACCGTGGTGGACGATGAAGGAGCTCCCATTGCCCCTGCAGTATCCGTCAATGTCCGGATTAACGACATCAACGGCGGGCTGGCCACCACACCTCCCGTGGATTCCGCCAGTCAGTTCCGGGCGGACGATTTGGCTCCCGGCACCTATTCGGTATATGCCTCGGCGACGGGATACCGGACGGAAAGCACAACGGTTACCGTCCTTTCGGGGGAAGAAACGGCGACCACAATCGTGCTGGCTCCTCTTCCCGGCTTTATCCAGGGAACCATTGCCGACAGGCAATCACGGCTTCCCATAGGAGGGGCTATGGTCAAGGCAGTGACCCAAAACGGCATCGTTCTCGGCACCGCCATGACAGACCAGAACGGTTTTTACCAAATTGACGGCCTCCGGCCGGGGAGCTATGTGGTGCTTACTCAGGCCCAAAATTACAATATTGCGCAGACGGGCGCCATTATCAAACCCGACACTGTTACCCAAACGGATATTCTGCTGGATCAGCTGCCGGGAAGCATCGAAGGCAGGGTGGAGCCGCCGGTTCCCCGTATTCTGGTTCAGCTGTTCACCCTGCAGAATACGCCTGTCAGCTCCGTCTACTCCCAAGAGGACGGCACCTTCCGCTTTACTAACCTGGCTGCCTCCCAGTATATTCTCAATGCCCATGCCGTGGCTTACTCCTCGGGACCGGTTGGTGCCTTGGTCACTCCCGGGCAAACGGCCAATTGCATCATCCAGCTGTTCCCCAACCCTGGAACGGTATCCGGGACAATCACCGCCGCTGACGGCCGTCCCCTTCCGAATGCCGTGGTCCAGGTTCTGGACCGGAATGAATCGCCGCGCGGAAGAGCGCAGTCCGACAGCGCCGGACGTTACTTCATCGGAGAGCTGCCCGCCGGCATACTCAGTCTGGTTACCTCCGCTCCCGGCTTTGCGTCAGAATCTCTTGCCGTCCAGCTCCAGCCGGGCCAGGAGCTGGCGGGTATTGACTTTGTCCTTTCCCCCAATCCCGGCGGGATAAGCGGTTTGGTGACGGACTTGGCCACCGATCTGCCCATTAACGGAGCCGAGGTAAACATACGGTTCTCCGAAGCCTCCGGCTTGAGTGTGGCTGCGGTTACCACCAGCCAGTTCGGGGAATTTCTCGTGAATGATCTGGCCCCCTCCTCCTATGCACTGACGGTATTTGCCCCCGGTTATCAAACCGGTTTTATCGGCGCCATTGTGGAGAGCGACCAGATTACCAATGCCTCGGTTATGCTGGCGGCTCAGCCGGGCACCATCCGGGGCCAGGTGTTGACCGTAGACGATGCGGAGTTGACCAGCAACAACACCTATATCAAGCTGTTTACCTCAAGCGGCACGTTGATCCAGACCTTGTTTGCCGACAGCAGCGGGCGTTTTGTCCTTGAGGATCTGGCCCCGGATATCTACAGCCTCAGCGCTACGGCTGAGGACCATGCCACAGACTCCCAGACGGTCCTGTTGGGACCCGGAGAATTGAAACTGATCGTATTCCGCCTGGTGCCCGTCCTGTCCTTCGTCAGCGGCATTGTCACCGATGCCGTCACCCGGCTCCCCATTGTCGGCGCCCTGGTAACGGTAAACAGCCGCACGACACTGCCCATCGACACCACCTTCACCGACCAATTGGGGCAATTTATGTTTGATTCCATTTCCGCAGGGAGACGGGTATTAACGGTTACGGCTGACGGCTACGGAACGTTTACCAGCGGGATTCTGGCCGGAGCCGGGTTCGCTACAACCTTCCTGAGAGTGGAGCTGGAGCCATTGCCCGGAGCTGTATTCGGGTTTGTCACCAATATCGAGGACGGGTCGGCCATTGCCGGAGCTGAGGTCACACTGCTGACCGATGCCCAGGAGACCTTCGCCACCCTCATCAGCGACATATCCGGCAGCTATGCTTTCCGTCTCCTGTCTCCGGGACGGTACCTCAGCTTCGCCACCGCCCAGGGTTTTGCCCTGCAAAACGGCACCTTCACTGTTGGCCCAGGCGAATCTACCAAAGCCAGCTTCACGCTGCAGCCCCTGCCGGGTTCGTTTACCGGACGCATTACCGACAAGGCAACGGGTGCACCGCTAAACAGCATCGGCATCTTCGTCCGCCACCTCAACAACTTCGCCCAGGTAGCGGGGCTTGGCTCCACGGATGCGGAGGGGGTTTTCCTGATTGATAACCTTCCTGCCGGCAATTATGTGGTCAATATTTCGGAAATCGGATTTGTTGCCACCCAGTCCTCCTTTTTTGTCGGACGGGGCGAAACGGTACGCCGGGACTTTCCCCTGGCCCGCACCAGCAGCATTATTATCGGCGATGTTACCAATGAGAACGGAACCAAGCTGCCCGGGTCACTGGTGGTTGCTACCGATCCCAACGGGGTGATTGTGGGGCAAGGGGCAGCTGACAACGAAGGCCGGTTTTCTGTAGGCACCGGAACAGGGACTCCCGGAGGTCTGCTTCATGTGGTAGGGGTGGCGGATGGACGTGAGTATCAATTGGTGGATGTGGCTGTCCCCAATGAAAGCACCCTGCGGGTGGATTTGACACTCCCGGCTAACAAGGCCGCTATCATCGGAGAGGTGCAGAACCAGCAAACCGGGGCACCGGTTTCCAATATGATTATTACCGCCTTTACTGAGTCGCGGGTCTTTCTGGTATCCGTAGCCAGCGATGCGGAGGGTTTGTATTCCATCAACAATCTGCCCCAAGGCACTTATATCATCTCTGTTTCGGGCCAATCCTATGGTTCTACGGCTGCACTCATAACTGTGCCTGCCAGCGGGGTTGTCCGGTTAAACCTGCAGGTTCCCACAGCCTTCGGCACCTTAATGGGACGGATCTTCGACCAGAACGGCCGGATGCTGTATGAGGCCCTGTCCGAGGTATTCCTGCCGAACGAAGCCCGGCAGACAGCTCAGGTTCAGGCATTCCATCCGCAGCCCTCTTCCGGCAACGGTAACGGAGGATTGCGGGAGGCCTTTACCTTCATGCGGTCTGTCATCAGCAACGAAAGCGGGCAATACAGCCTGTCCAATCTGCCTGCGGGCACGCTGGGTGCCTTATTCTCCTTCCCGGGCAAGCAGTCCAAACGGGTTGGGTTCATCATTAACAACAATCAGACGACCTATTTGGATGTGGTGCTGCTGGATGAGGAGGAGCCGGAGGAGTAAGATGGCCTCTTATTCCGGAGATAGCGAAAAGAACTGCCGGGCAATCCGGCGGTTCTTTTTTTATGGAGTGCCCGCTATAAGTAAGCGGCACTCGCTTCCCAGCTTGCCTCCGCTTGTGGGTGATTTTGGGGCAACGCAGGCCGCCTGGAAGCATTGACATCCCCCAGGCACCGAAGTAGACTAGGATAATGTTTGACCTTTGTTTAATTTCACGGAATTCTTGGAGGATTCTGTACTGAATAGGAGTAGAACCGGTCATGAATCCGTTACGCCGCAATCCAAAAGAATTGAATGTGTTCCTGATCGCCAGCCTCATTAACACCACCGGCGGAGCCCTGATGTGGCCGCTGGTTTCCATGTATGTGTTCGACGAGCTGGGCCGCAGCCTCGCTGATGCGGGACTCGCCATATTGGTCCAGTCGCTGGGCGGCATCATCGGGCAGCTGTTGGGCGGCGCTCTGTATCACCGGGTTGGCGTCAAACGGCTGGTTACAGGGTCCTTGGCGCTGAATGCCTCCGTCCTGCTGGTTCTGCCTCTCCTAAGCGGCAACTGGCAGCTTTTCATCGGTGCCATGTGGCTGATCGGCCTGTTTAATTCCATGTCGCTGCCGGCCATCCAATCGTACATCGGCTTTCGCTTTACGGAACGTCGGGCGGAAATATTCAACATTATCTATGTGGCCAATAATATCGGCGTGGCTCTGGGCACAGCGCTGAGCGGCTTTCTGGCGGACTTTTCCTACCACCTCAGCTTTATAGCCAACGGGGCAACCTCCGCCTTCTTTGCCGTATTCTTCCTGTTTTATCTGAAATCCACGGATGTGGCCCAGGGTACGGGGGCTTCCGCGGCATCCTCCCATAACAAGGCGGGAAGCCCGGGGACATGGGCGCTGCTAAGCAATGTCCGGCTGTATCTTCTCCTGGCCAGCGGCGCTCTCCTGCTTCATATCGGCAACTCCATCTGGAACACCGGGGTGTCTCCCTTTATTGTGGGTGAGGAGATGCCCAAGAGATATTACGGGTTTCTGTGGACACTGAATGGGGTGCTTATCTTCGTGGCTCAACCGTTGCTGGGACTTATCAAACGGTATCTGACCCGCACCGTCTCCGCCCAGATGACCGCCAGCAGTCTGTTTTATGCGGCCGGATATGCGTGTATCCTGCTGATGCAAAGCTACCCCGGCATGGTGCTGGGGATGATACTCGCCACCTTGGGCGAGATGCTTATTTCCCCGGCAATACCTGCCTACTTATCGGAGCATGGCGGCGCTCACGCCCCCTTCTACATTGGCCTGGCCGGCGGCATTGGCTCGGGAGGCCGGGTGATCGGCCCCTATGTGATGGGCAGCTTGTATGATGCAGGCGGGCTGCCGCCGGTAACGTGGCTTGCTCTGGCAGCTGCGCTGGTTTCCGCCGGCGCCTATTGGGCCCATTCCGCCTGGAACCGCCAGGCGGCAAGGCAAAGTCTGTCCGCGGCAACGGGCGGACAAGGCCTGTCGGGCTGATGCTGACCGATGCTGCCACCACCGGTCATACGTTAACCGGACACGCGCCACAACTGGCCATGGGCCAACTGGACGTGCCATCGCAGAACATGTGCTAACGGGACACGTAGCAGCTTTGGTATTCGCTAACCGGACCTGCCATCGCTGGATATGCGCAAACACATGCTCTCTCCATCACCGCTCATACGCAACACCAGCTTGCTCCATGACCGGACATTTGCCGACACTTGCTCGCTCCATCACCGGACGTGCGCTAACGGCCCCTGGTTCCGTTAATGAGCCGAAAATCGGCCAATTCACAAACTAACGGACCCACGTTCCTTTATTCGGCCAAAAAGCCGCTGTGGGTGACCTGGAATAGCCAAATAACGTCTCCTGTGTCCGCGAAAAATGCGGATAAGGGTATTCTGGGGAAATAACGTACCGTAGGTCCGTTAGGCGCATTGGCGGGAACGCTATAAGCCTGGCCCAACAAAACGAGGTATGATCAGCTTCAAAAAAAGGACCTGCGCCACTTCCATGGCACAGGTCCTTCTATGTTTACGCCAGTGCTGCAGGCGTTTCCGTCCATGTCTTGACCCGAGCGAGCCGGGCCTCCGCATCCCTGTACCCCAGCTCATACAGCTCCGTCAGCTTAACCGGATCCTTGGTCATCCGCCCCACCTCAATATGGGCCGAGGGCCGGATGAGAACCGCCTTACCCTGGCGCTCCAGCTCCTCCGCCAGCTCCATGGACTGGTTATAAACCTGATACCGGTTCTCCAGCGCATCCACCAGACCCGGGTACTTACCGTACATCCGGCGGGCCAGCCAGCCGTGCTTGAAGGGGGTCTTCCGGTAGCCGGCAGGTTTTGTGGAGATGATGATGTGCAGGTCGTTCCCGTCGGCCATCGACTTGCCCACGGGAATCGGATCGCTGATCCCCCCATCGAACAGCACCCGGTCCCCGGCCAGCACCGGCGGAGATACGAAGGGCAGACTGCTCGAGGCCCGGATAATATCGAGAATATTTCCGGCCTGCTCCGTCTCTCTCTTTTCCATATAGAAGGCCTGCCCCGACACCGCATCCGTCATGCCCACCCACAGGCTGCCCGGATCTCTGTAGAAGGAGTCGTAATCGAAGGGCACCAGCTTGTTAGGCAGCTCGTCAAAAATCAGGCTCCAGCCGAAGATACTCTTCTCCCGGAACAGATTGCGGACGCCCACATAACGGGGATGGGATACATAATCAATGGTAACCGTCTTGTTGCGCCCTTTTTGGCCGGAGATATAAGAGGCCGCGTTGCAGGCTCCCGCCGAAACACCAATGACATACGGCACCCGGATGCCGTGCTCCAGGAAACATTCCAATGCGCCTCCCGTATACACACCCCGCATCCCTCCGCCTTCCAGCACCAACCCTACCCGTTCCAAAGCAATCCCTTCTTTCTGCTAGGTTCAGACACATGCTTCTATTATTCCACAAGATGAAGGCCAATGCACCCTTAGGGTGTGTCTGAAAACTCGCTTGAGGGCACCTTTTAACGCCTTTTCGCCCCTTACTTCTTTACTTCCCCTTGACGTACCCCCCGGTACGACTGCGGGCAAGTGCCTTGCCTGGAACGAAAATTCGCTAAAATTTGCTCCCCTCGGAGTTTTCAAACACACCCTAGCAAAAGACCAACCCTCAATGCTCCGGTCCGTCTTCCTCCCGGACATAGCGCGAGGCCACATACTCGGCAGCCTGGCGGAAATGATCCAGCTCCACTGCCGTGCCGCCCTCCTTCAAGCATAAAGCGGAGGCGTACAGCACCATGTCCTTGATATCCGCTCCCGTCATATGGTCAAAAGCCGCCGCCAGCACCGCAGGACTAACCCCCTCACCCAATGGCAGCCTGCTGGGTAAATGGGTCTCCCAAATGCCCGTACGCTCCGACTCATCGGGGTACCGGAAGGCAATCTGGGCCAATATACGGCGGCGGAAGGCGTCGTCATAATTTTGCAGCAGGTTGGTAGTGAACACCACCACCCCGTCAAAACGCTCCAGCTCCAAAAGCATCACACTGCGGCTGATATTCACGCCGTAGTCGGAGGATTGCTGGACATGGGTCAGGCGTTTGCCCAGGAAGGAATCCGCTTCATCGAACACCAGCACCGCTCCCGCACCGGATGCGGCGGCGAACACCGACTTGATATTCTTCGGCGTTTCTCCCACAAACTTGGACTCCAGCTCCGCATAATTCACCAGCAGCACCTGGCGGCCCAGCGTGCCCGCCAACGCCTCGGCAGTCATGCTTTTCCCCGTACCGGGAGGCCCATAGAAGTTCAACACCACCGCCCGCCCGTCAAAATGGGACTCCTCCAGCCCCCATTCCCCAAACAGCTTCTCCCGGTGGCGGATCATAACCAGAGCCGCCTCCAGATGGCTCCTGGCCTCCTGATTCAGGCTGACCTCGTCCAGTGTCCAGCGGGGCATACAGGCGGACCATAAGCCGGAAGGGGCTTGCATGGGAAGAGCCGCTTCCGCAGGCTGCCGCCCCATTCCTCCACCGGAGGACACCGGACCGGCTGCGCCCTCTCCGGCAGCATGCCCAGGCTCCCCTTCGGCAGCCCCATGAGAAATAACAATCCGCTGCGGCACAGGATTATATGGAGAGGCATTATGGGCCACAGCCGCGGCAATACCCCTGAGCATCTGGGCCACCAGGGGCTCATCCGCAAGCTGGGGCTCCTCCCCCTCCACCGCGGGTGCATACAGGGCATCCTCCACTTCAACGGTTACCTGCCGGTTTCGGATCTCCAAAGTCTTGCGGTATGTCTTGCGTATCATCAGGGACGGGTCAATCAACCGGGGTTTGCCGATCACGGTCATTCCTCCTTATGTGCGTCCAACAGCCGTTCCATTTTATTAAAATGGTAACACAAACCAGCCGGATAGAAAACCTCAACCGGTGGCCACCACTAAGGAAAGCTGCATCCAAAGCGCAAAAAAAGCATGCCCCGTCACCGGAAACATGCTTCATCCATATCGGAACACGAATTATCCCTCCCTAGCCTAAGACACGCGGATGCCCAGCTCCCGGAAGCGGGTCCGGAATTGCCGGGCCAGCTTCTCTTTGCCCTCCTTCTCCAGGAAGGACGCCTGTACGCCGTTCATAATCAGGGCCGCCACCTCCTCCTTGCCGAAGCCGAAGCGTTCCGTCAGCACCGCATACTCCCGCTGGAGACTGGTGCCCGATACGGTGGGATTATCCGTGTTGATGGTCAGCACAAGCCCCTGGTCAAAATATTCCCGGACCGGATAATGCTCCCAGGCGGATACCGCCTTGGTCTGGATATTGCTCACGGGACATAGCTCCAGGGGGATCCTTCCGTCACGGACCAGCTTCAGCACCTCCGGATTCTCCCGGGCGCGCACGCCGTGGCCGATGCGGGCGGCACCCAGCCGGTGGACGGCCGTTGCGATATTCTCCGGCCCTGCCGCCTCCCCGGCATGGATGGTCACCGGAAGCCCATAGCGCCCGGCACGGCGGAATACCTCCTCATGGAGCTGCGGCGGATAATGGGCTTCATCCCCGGCCAGATCCACCGCCACCAGCCCCCGCTTCCGGTAATCCGCTGCCGCATCCACAACCTGCAGATTATCCCCTTGCCCATGGTGGCGCATGCAGATGGCGATCCCCCGGGCAGTCACGCCCAGTTCCCGCTCCCCCCGCTTCAGTCCAACCAGAACGTGGGCGATGACCTCATCCGCCTTCAACCCGCTGCGGGTATGCAGCAGCGGGGCAAAACGCACCTCCAGATAACGCCCGTTATGGCGAGCCGATTGCACCACCGTCTCATAGGCCACCCGTTCCAGGGCGGAAGCCGTCTGAAGATACGGCAGCACAAAATCAAACTTGCCCAGATACTCCACCAGACTGGCGCAGCCCTCGTCAATTTGCATCAACTGGAGCAGACGGGCATCCGTCTCCCCGGAGAGGGGCCTGCCTTGCTCCCGGGCCAGCTCCCGCAGTGTTTGCGGCCGGACGGAGCCGTCCAGATGGACATGAAGGTCCACCATGGGGAGCTCAGACAGCCAATCATGCTGCTTATCCGTTTCCATCATCCCTTCCGCCTCCTCCAACCGGTTGAATGGTCTCTGCCACATGGGCAGAATTCTTGCAGACGACAGCTGCGTGTGAGATTATTGTTATATAAGGTAACATAATTTTATCATCAGCGCTACTTTTTTTTGAGACAGGGACAGGCCCATTTTTTCCGGTGACGGGGTATATATAAAGGAGTATATAAGGAGGCTGCTGCGGGAATGAAACTATGGATCAAAATCGTCTCTTTCGCTCTCATCGCCGCTCTCCTGCTTGTAGTTTGGCGTTCGGATTTGGTGACGGGTATGTTGTCCGGAGATCCTGAGGCCGGACAGGAGGTCTCGGAAAACAGCCGGTATCTGTTTCTGGGTTTAATGCTGCTTTTGATGGTTATCCAGAATTTATTTACGGTTATTCCGTTTATCCTGCTGATTACCATGAATGTCAGCATTCTCGGTTTCGCCGGCGGATACCTCTGGAGCTGGGCCACCAGCATTCTGGCTGGTTTGGTTTCCTTTTGGGCGGCGCGGTATTGGCTGCAGGATTTCTTCGCCCGGTGGCTCAAGCCTTCTCTCCGGGACCGCATCGAGGACAACGCCTTCTGGGTGGTGTTTATCGGGAGAGTCTTTCCTTTTGTTCCTACCAGCGTGGTCAATGTGGCGGCGGGACTCAGCTCCGTCAGCATGCGGCCTTTCCTTTACGCCACCGTGCTGGGCAATATGATCTATATTTTTGTGCTGGCACTGGTCCCCCTCGGAATCATGTCGGTGCGGTTCGAGCCGCATATGTACGTCATTATGCTCCTTCTGGCCGGAGCTTCGGCTGCAGGGTGGCGGGTGCGGAGAAGAAGACGCAAGCGCAAAGCCGCAGAAGAGCGCGCTGCCTCCGTTGCCGACAAAGCGTCCACCATCCACTAAGGCACCTGCAAGCTGGATGTACCCCAAAAAACCGTCAAGCCCAAGGCCTGACGGTTTGTTTGCTGTTATACCTCTCCTGAACTCAACTGCCTCCGCTTTTCTTATTCCGCATAGCGGCAATCACCCGTACCCCGTCTTCTCCACCCCCGGCAAAGGAACAGTAACGGGAGGTTTCCATACCGTAGATGGCGATTTTCCCCTCATGGTCATAATGCACCCCATAGCCGTATTTTTTGGGGAGCATGGAGGCGCGCATACACGGATGGGACTTGGCAAACAGCTTCTCCCGGATTTCCCCCTCCCGAACCTGCCATTCCTCCTCCGGTATCCCCTGATGCCGCAGATGCACCTGGTAAATCAAGTCCTTCTCCGTAAAGCGGTAAGGGTGATCGGACAGAAGCTCGAACTCCAGCAATGGCTTGGTTTTCACCCCGCCCTTCGGCTGCGGCTGGACAGACTCCTCCACCGGACAATCGGGGGAAACGGTAATGAACGTATCCGTGTAGCTCATGCTAACACTCCTTTCAGAATCTTTTTGCCCAAAAAAAGAAGCTGCACCGGCTTGCATACATAATTTCCCTGAATAAGGGAATTTTAAGTTCTGGTCAATACAGAAGGGAGGATAAACATGCAAACACCTACAGCCAAGGAGCTGGAGTACATCGTAGACTCCATGTCCAATGAAGAACTGATGCTCAAGCAATGCGCCGCCGCGGCCTCCATCACCACCAATCCGGCTGTGCGCAGCCTGTGCCAAGCCCATGTGCAAACCCATGAGCAGCACCTGCACACCCTGATGAACGCCCTTCATCAAGGGCTGAACAGCGCCAACGGCCAATTCAACGCCAATCAACAGCAATTCACCGGCATGACACAACAACACTAATCACGGAAGGAGGAGAAAAGATGCATCAGCAAAATCAATACGGTCAATTCAACCAGGATCAGTTCATGCAACAGCAGCATCAGCAACAGCAGCATCAGCAACAGCAGCAACAACAGCAACAGCAAGCCGTCCAAAATCTTCTGCCCGAAAAGGATTGGCTCTACACCGTCCTTTGCGACCTGAAGCGGACCGCCCGCGAATATGCAACTGCCGTCACGGAATCCAGCGATGATTCCCTGCGCAAAATCTTTACCGATCTCCTGAACAGCACCCTGACCATGCAATGGCAGGTCTATACGCTCATGAAGCAAAACAACATGTACAACGCTTCCTCCCCGGCTCAGGGCCAGGAGATCCAGAAGCAAATCCAAACCTACCAAAAGTCCGGCCAGGAGGCCTTCCAGTTCGCCAAGCAGAAGCTCGGCCAACAAATTCAGCAGGGCACAGGCAGCTCCCAGCAGCAGATTTACATGTAAGGAAACGCACGGCCTAAGCAGCCGGCGGTTTCAGGTCTGCGGACATTCAGCAAGCGGGACTCCCTCGGGGGTCCCGCTTGCTTTATACGCCCTCCAGCAATTCCTTCAGCGTAAGGGAGGGCTCCAGCCCCAGCTCCCCCATATACTTCTCCCGCATCTGCCTGTACAGCTCCTCCATAGCCGCGGAGCTTCCTTGCTCCCGGAGGTGAAGCAGCAGATCCCGGTAGTGGGAGTCGGTATACGGCTCCAGTTCGATACGCTTGCGCAGCACCGCCTCCCTGCGTCCCCCCTTTACCTGCCCGGCCGCATGATTCAGATACTCCAGGAATGAGGCGCGGAGCTTGTACCGCCTGGTTTCCGCCCAGCCGTAGCTTTCCTCCTCCAGGTAGTCACCCCGGTACAGCGCCAGCGCTTCGGCAGCACGGCTCCCGCTTCGGTCCGAAGCCAGCAGCAGCTCCAGCTCATCCGCATCGCAGCGCAGGTCCTCGTGACTCATCATGTAACGCTCATCGGCAAAGGAAACCATCTGGCCGTAACCGCCCTGCTTCAAGGTATGGCGCAGCTGGTAGAGAGAGGTATGGAACAAGGTCTGGGCCTTCTCCAGATCATGCTCCGGCCACAGGCTGTCCAATATCCGGTCCCGGTAAACCGGCCCCTTCTGATGCAGAAGAAACGCGAACAGCTCCCGGGTTTTTTTGGTCCGCCACGCCAGCAGGGTTCCCGACTCCCCATACACCTCCAGGCTGCCCAGCACCTTGACCCTGAGCCCGTGCTCCTCAGGCATCCCGCCCTCCGACTCGGCCCCCCCCTGCCCCCGCCGGGTTTTGTACCGCTCGACAGTACGCGCCAGACGTTCCCGGGAAACAGGCTTCAGGAGATAATCCATCGCCGATAGATCGAAGGCTGTCACCGCATATTGCTGATAGGCCGTAATAAATACAATCTCGGCCTCCGGACAAAGCTCCCGGAACCGTTCGAAAGCGGCCAGGCCGCTCATCCCCGGCATCTCAATATCCAGGAAGATCAGATCCGGCTGCTGCGCCGCCGCCGTGTCCAGCGCCTCCTTCACCTGGACACACTTGCCCACCAGCGCCACACCATCAATTTCCCCCAGCAGAATCTCCAAAATATCCAAAGCAATCCACTCATCATCCACTACCAGGATCTTGATCATGAGATATACGGCTCCTCCGGAAGCTGGAATGTGAAAACAGTTCCTTCATGCTGCACACTTTCGATCCACAAGCGTTCCCCGTAAAGCATCTGCAGCCGGCGGGAAACATTGCGGATGCCTACTCCCGCCGTTTGGCCAAGCTTGGTGGTTTCAAGCCGGTCCGCCGACATTCCGGCCCCATTGTCCGATACGGTGAAGCGTGTCCCGCCGCCCCGCCGCTTCACTTGAATCTCGACCGTGCCGCCTTCGGGCTTCTGGCCGATGCCATGGCGGACCGCATTCTCCACCAGCGGCTGAAGCAAGAGCGGCGGCATCATACAATCCGTGTCCGGATCAATCTCAATGGACACCTGAAGCCTAGGTCCGAACCGCAGCTGCTCGATGGCCAGATACGCCCGGACCACCTCCAGCTCCTCCTGGAGCGGAACCCTCTCCTGCTGGAAGCTGTAGGTGAATTTGGCGCGCAGATAGGTAGTCAGCTGGTAGATGGTTTCCCGGAGCTTGTCCGGGTCCTTGTAGCTTAAACCAATCAGGGAATTCAGGCTGTTGTACAGAAAATGGGGCGTAATCTGCGCCTGCAGATATTCCATCTCGTTCTGGACGGCATGCCGGGAGGCACGCTTCATGGCCAGCAGCGACTCGGCCCGGGCACGGAGCTCCGCCAGCTCGAAGGGCTTCTGCAGGATATCGTTGGTGCCCGCCTCGAACGCCGCTACTACATCCTCCTGCCGTCCGGAGGCGGTCAGCATCAGCACGGGAAGCTCCGCATGGCTGTACCGCTTGCGGATTTCCCGGCAGATATCCAGCCCGGAGATAACAGGCATCATCAGATCCAGCAGCACCAGCTCCGGTCTGCCCGCTCCCTCCAGCCAGACCAGGGCGTCGGCGCCGCCGGTGAAGGCCTTGTAGCCCCAGCCCATGGAGGCGGCAACCTCCATCAGCACCTTCAGATTCGCTTCCTCATCGTCCACCAGAAGAACCAGCCCTTCCTTACCCGCGGCCTCAAACGAACGCACCGTCCGGGGCCGGTCCGGAAGCTCCGCAGCCGGAAACTCCGTTTCCCCGGCGCTGAGCGTGCGTGCATAAGGCAGAGAGGAACGGGCGATGGGCAGCGTGAAGGTGAAGCAGCTCCCCATGCCCGGCTCCGAACGGACAGTGATGGTCCCGTCCTGCAGCTCCACGAGCTGGCGGGTAATGCTCAAGCCCAAGCCTACACCGGGATTCCATCCCGTCTCCTCCGCCTGCTGGAAGGGCTGGAAGATCCGGTCCAGGGCTTTGGCGTGAATCCCGCAGCCGGTATCCTCTACCGATATAGCCATCATGCCGTCTGCCGCACGGGCGGAAATACGCACATAGCCCCGCTCCGTAAATTTGAGGGCATTCTCCGCCAGGTTGTGCAGAATCTGCTTCAGCCTGTTCTCATCCGCATACAAGAGAGGCAAGTCGTCAGCCAGCTCATTTTTCAGCTCCACATTTTTTTTGACCATGGAGACTGACAGCATATCCAGCACAAGCCGCACGGCCAGCCCCAAATCCACCGCAGTCCGGCGGATGCGGATTTCACCTGTGCGGATCAGGTTCAAATCCATAATATCCTGCACCAGATCGGCCAGACGCCTGCCGGACAGATTCAGCATACGGACCTGCTCCCGGTGCGGCGCCGACAGGGGCTCCTTCCGGTCGTCCAGCAAAATTTGGGACAGGTTGATCATCCCGTGCAGCGGTGTCCGCAGCTCATGGGAGGTCCGGGCGAGAAATTCGTCCTTCTGCTTGTCATACTCCAGAAGCTGCTCCGACAGCCTCCGGCTCCGGTCCATAATCTGCTGGGCCCGGAAGTTGGCCAAGAGCGCCTGGGAGAACACCAGCAGAAGCGGGCTCAGGATGGCAATAGTGGCATTGTCCCGGGCCATCTGGTAACGGAATTGGGCGGAGACCGCCGTAACGGCCATAAACACCGCCACCATCGCCAAATACCAGGCCACCGGAGAGCTGCGGGCAAACCCCCGGTACAGCAGATAGAAAATCGCCAGAAAAGCAATGCCCTGGAAAACCAGATTGGGCCAAAAGGTCATCCGCAGCGCTTCATTGGGCAGGAGAACCACCATTCCGATATAGCCCGCCAGAATCCAGGGCAGCCCCCGCCGGATAATGCCCACTCTTTCCTGAAGAAAGCTCGACATGTACAGGATAAAGAAATAAAAGGATAATACAGCCAGAATAAACAGCAGCTTGTGCAGCCAGATAAACGGCAATTGCGGCACTACAAGCGCTGCCAGAATTTCATTGTCAATACTGAAAAAGAACCCCGTCGACAGGCAAAAAAGACTCAGGTACATATAATGGCGTTCTTCCCGCCATTGCCGGAACATCCCGGCGAAGTAAAAGCCGAATACCAGCATGGCCGTAATCAGAGCCATATCCTCGAGACGGGAGCGGTCCCGGTTGTTCATCACCTGCTCGGCAAGCCCGAATTCCGGCGCCTGGCTCATTCCGTTTTTGGTCATCAGAATGTAGTTGGACACCTGAACCAACAGCTCCGCGGTGCCTGCCTCACCCCTGCCCACCCCATAAAACGGGAGATTGCTGGGCACAAAATCCCTCTCATTATCCGCCGTTTCTCCGGTGCCGCCCAGATATTCCCCGCCCAGAAAAACCTTGCTGGACAACCTCACCTTCTTCATCCGCAGCCCGTACATACCCGAGTCCCGGAGCTTGATTTCCAGCCGGTAGGTGCCTGCACCTATTCCACTCACACCATTCTCGGTCATGTAGCTGTCCCAATTCCCAGGAAGCCGGACCCGCATCCCCTGCCCGGCAAGCTCGGGATTGCGGCGGAAGTCCTCCGGTGTCAGGAGACCCGGATAGAACATCCATTCACCCGACAAGGGAATCGGCCCTTCTCCGGCAAAATCCCAGCTCCCCGCATCCAGCACACCGTCCGCCGCCTGCGGGCGGTCATGAGGCGCCGTAATGGCCTGGTACGCATACAGCAGGAGTCCCGCCAGAAAAAGGACGCCCATCAGCTTCAGCATAGCGAACTGGCTCTGACGGAGGCGTCCCCCTTTCGTACGGGTTCCCGCTGCCTGCTCTGTCATGCCTCTACCTCCAGCACCAGCCCTACGGGACAATGGTCGCTGCCCATTACCTCAAGGCAGATGAAGGCCTCCTTCACCTTGGAGGACAGCCGCTCGGACACCAGGAAATAGTCGATCCGCCAGCCTACGTTGCGCTCCCTGACCTTCGGCATGTAGGACCACCAGGAATAGGCGTCCTGCTTGTCCGGATGAAGCAGCCGGAAGGTGTCCACAAAGCCGGACTCCAGAAGCAGCGTCATCTTCTCCCGCTCCTCATCCGTAAAGCCCGAATTGCCCCGGTTGGACTTGGCATTCTTGATGTCGATCTCCTGGTGGGCCACGTTCATGTCCCCGCATACCACCACAGGCTTATGCTTGTCCAGCTGCATGAGGTAAGCCCGGAACCGGTCCTCCCACTCCATACGGAAGGGCAGCCGGGAGAGGTCCCTGCGGGCGTTGGGCGTATAGACATTCACCAGGTAAAACGCTTCGAATTCAAGGGTCAGCACACGGCCCTCAGGCTCTTCATCCGCCTCCAGCCCGTACCGGATAGTAAGCGGCCGGACGCGGGTAAATACAGCCGTTCCGGAGTAGCCTTTTTTCACCGCATAATTCCAGTATTGCCCGTACGCCTCCCCATGGTCCAGCTCGATCTGCCCCTCCTGGAGCTTGGTTTCCTGCAGGCAGTAAATATCCGCATCCGCCTCCTGGAACCGGTCCATAAACCCTTTATTGATACAAGCCCGCAGGCCGTTTACATTCCAAGACATCAGCTTCATATATACTCTGGCTCCTTTGTTGTCATTCCTCTGTGGATTCCTGCCGCCCGCCCATAAACCGTTTGCGGAAACGCAGGAGCTTGGCCAGCGCCGCATCAACCGGCCCCTCGCCGATCTGGGCATCGATGCCCATCTGCTTCAGGAGATTGACAGCACCCGGACCGATGTGGCTCACGAGGACCAGGCCGCAATCCTCAATCAAGGCTGCGGTCCGGCGCAGACGGTCCTCCTGATGCTGCCCCATCACCCCGTCCGTCTCATTACGCCGCGCCTCCAGCCGGGTAATGGCGCCGTCCCCCGAAATTTCATACACTACAAATTGTCTGCTGCTGCCAAAATGCTGGTCAATCTCCACTTCGTCGCTTGTGCCGACGGCGATCCGGTAGGCCATGGTTCTCTCTCCTTTTTTGGGGGAAGGCAATCTTCTCTCTTAATCTGTATCTATTATAAAGGAGAAGGCGAGAACGTGGCTATCCCGAAGAATCTGCCACTGGTTGGCTGCCGGGAATCTGCATCTCCTGCCCGTCCAGCTTCATCTGCTCCATCATGGTCTTTAATTGCCCTTCATCGGCCAAGGAGGTCAGCCCAATATTCAACGTGCCGGTCAGCTCATTCACATGCAGCTCCTGCACCTTATACGTAATGTTGCCGTATTGGACAGGCTTCACGGCCTCCATCTGCTCCTTCAGTAGCCGGTTGGCCTCCTCCATCTGGCGCAGCTGCTCCTCCAACCGCAGAAAACGGCCTTCCAGCTCTGCCTGACGCTTCTCCAGCCATTCGTTGCGCTGCATCAGGCCATGGAGATATTGCTGCCAGCCCGGCTGCTCTCCTTGCGGAGCATAATATGCTGCATACATACACTCACCTCCAAGCCGGGGATTCACCGGCGGATACCCCATAATTCTGCTGCCCGCCATCCGGCGTATAGGAGGAGCCCTGTGTCTGGATGAAGCCGCCCGGGAGCTCTTCATCCACTTCTCCGCCATGGCTATCATCTTCCGCCGCTCCTATGGCGCCTCCGGCTGCAATCGGCTCCAAGGCACCTGCTGACTGCGCGGTCCCCGACGACTGATCATCCCCGCTGGTCTGGGTGATGACCGTGGATTGGTTCCGGGTGAGAATGGTGTTGCCGATATTCAGCGATCCGATGCTGGCGATGGAATTCACTTTAATGTTATGGATATAGAAATTCATGGGAGGGTGCCTCCTAAAGGCAATTGCCGATTGGCTCCAGGCTTGGGATTATCCGATCACGCCATTGTTCATGGCATTGGTGGGCTGATCCTCGCCGTCCGGATCGTTCACTAGGTTATTGTCCACATTGAGAGACGGGCTGGCATCGCCCATGATGGTGTTGCCCCCTACCGCCTTCTGGTTGGCGGCGTTGTTGCTGAACAGATTGTCGCCAAAATTGACAGCCCCGCCGTTGGACACATTATTGATGCGGATATTAAAAATGTTGTACACATTCGGGCACAAGGTTCCACCTTCTGTCTTTCGGACAGCAGCCCGGAGCTGCCTGCCGGAGTATTCAATCGTAGTGTATGCGGCCGTCTGGGCGGATGTTCCGGTTGGCAAGCCTTCGCAAGTTCACCGTTGACAACGCCGGTACTACGTGTTACTTTATAGTGGTAGTAAGTAATACTTGATACCAGTGATACAGAATAGCAAGGAGTGGATGACGCTGGAGAACCTGACTGAAATGCTCAAGGGTGTGCTGGAGGGCTGTATCCTTGAAATTATAAGCCGCCAAGAAACCTACGGGTACGAAATCACCCGGCAGCTGAACGCCCTCGGTTTTACCGATGTGGTGGAGGGCACGGTTTACACCATTTTGATCCGGCTGGAAAAAAGCAAGCTGGTGGAGGTCGCCAAAAAACCCTCGGACATGGGGCCGCCGCGGAAGTTTTTCTCGCTTAATGAAGCGGGGCGTGAAGAGCTTCAGAAGTTCTGGGAAAAGTGGGAGTTCGTCGCATCGAAAATCAAGCAGTTAAAGGAGGGGCCGTGACCATGCTGGATTCCATTATTAAATTGATCATTGGCGATTTGGAGGAAAAACGGGCCTATAAGCAGCTCATGAAACGGGTGAATGCCCTGCCCGAGGATTACCGGTATGCTTTCCGCAAGATCCGGCATTATATGTTTTCCGTTGGTTCTCCCAGCGGAGATATGACGGTATTCACTGACTTGACGATGTTTACTGACTTAGTAGAGTTATTGGAAGCAAGCGCAGCCGAGGGCAAACCGGTGCTTGAGGTTACAGGCAGCGATGTGGGCCGCTTCAGCGATGAGTTTATGCGTGCGGCAAGTTCCCATAAGGCAGCGCCACGGGAGAAGCTGAATCAAGAGATTATGGACAAATTTAATAAAAACGGGGAGTGGCGCTGATGCTGGAGCTTATCAAAAAATTAATGGGAGAAAAAAGAGAATATAAGGAGCAAATGGCCAGAGCGGAAACACTGCCGGAGGAGTACCGGTTCGTGTTCAAAAAAATTCATGATTACATGTGGAATCTCGCCGGAGGGGACGGCTCCCACATGCTGACGGCTCAGCTGGAATTGATCGAGCTGTTTGAAGCCGGCGCGGCGGAGGGCAGACATGTGCTCGAACTGACGGGCGAGGATGTGGTCGGGTTCTGCGATGAGTTTCTGCGCGACACCACCAAATGGACCGACGGCCTCCGCCACAAGCTGAACCAGGACATGATGACCAAATTCGGAAAGGAGGATGGCGCCAAATGACCGATATCGCCATTCAGGTTAAGGAATTGAAAAAATCCTACAAACCCACGGAGGTTCTGAAGGGTGTGAACCTCCAGGTGCGGCGGGGCGAAATTTTCGCCCTGCTCGGCTCCAACGGCGCAGGCAAAACGACGGTGATCAAAATTCTCAGCACACTGCTTAAGCAGGACGGCGGTACCGCCGTTGTCAACGGCTTTGACGTGGCGTCAAAGCCCGGCCAAGTCCGGCAGTCCATCAGCCTGACGGGACAGTTTGCCGCCGTGGACGAAATATTGACCGGCCGGGAGAACCTGGTCATGATCGCCAAGCTGCGGCATGTGGAGAACCCACGGAAGGTTGCGGAGGAACTGCTGGTCCGCTTCGGCTTGACGGCTGCCGCCGACCGCAGGGCCTCCACCTATTCCGGCGGCATGCGCCGCAGGCTGGATATCGCCATGAGCCTGATCGGAAAACCACAGCTTATTTTCCTGGATGAACCGACTACAGGGCTGGATCCCGAGGCGCGTTTAGAGACCTGGAGGCTGGTGAAGGAGCTGGCCGACGGGGGCACGACGGTATTCCTGACCACGCAGTATTTGGAGGAAGCGGAGCAGCTGGCCGACCGGATCGCCATTCTGCATGAGGGCAGGATTATTGCCAACGGTACGCTGGAGGACCTGAAGAAGCTGTTCCCCCCGGCCAAGACGGAATATGTGGAGAAGCAGCCGACACTTGAGGAAATTTTCCTGGCGATCACCGGTAAAAAGGAGGTTTTGGCACAATGAATGAGCATTTTCTAAGCGATATGGGTGTTATGCTCGGGCGCTCCATGCGCCATATTATGCGGAGTGTGGACACCATCTTCACGGTTTGTATTACTCCCATTGCCATGATGCTGCTGTTTGTGTATGTTCTGGGCGGCGCCATCCAAAGCGGGGCGGACAACTACGTAAATTACCTGCTGCCGGGAATTCTCCTGATTGCCGTAGCAAGCGGCATCTCCTATACGGCGTACCGCCTGTTTCAGGATAAGCAGCGGGGCATCATTGAACGCTTCCACTCTATGCCGGTTGCCCGCTCCTCCGTACTGTGGGGGCATGTGCTGACCTCAGTGGTATCCAACGTCATCTCGGTTACCGTCATCATTCTTGTAGCGCTGATTATGGGCTTCCGTTCATCGGCAGGGGTATTGTCCTGGCTTGCTGTCGCCGGCATCCTGGTGTTATTCACACTGGCATTGACTTGGGTCGCTGCCATCGCCGGATTATCCGCCAACTCCATGGAGGGCGCCACCGCATTTTCCTACCCGTTAATCTTCCTCCCGTTTATCAGCTCGGCCTTTGTGCCGACGGATACAATGCCGTCAGCCGTTCGCGCCTTCGCCGAAAACCAGCCGGTAACCTCGATTGTCGAAACCATCCGCGCCTTATTAGCGGACCAACCCGTTGGCCATGATATCTGGACGGCCCTGGCGTGGTGCTTGGGGATCCTGATCGTCGCTTATGTATTTGCCGTGCGCACCTACAAATCCCAGTCCAGCCACAGGTAAAGCCGGGTGAAGCGACCCCGGACGGCAACTGAGCCATAGAGCAAAAACCACCCGCTGGACGGGTGGTTTTGATTTCCGGGTTATTCATTCCGTAATAGAGTCAACAATTCCTTGGATTTCTTCTTTGGAAAAATTAAAGGGTGTTGTCCCTGGAAGGGGCTGATATTCATAAACAGCCACCCTAATAGCATCCAGAACTCGCTCTAGGTTATCTGCGGTTACTCCCTCTATTCCTGCAGCGGCGAATATTGTTACATCGGGTATTATGTAAGGCATATAAAAGTAATCCCTAATTATATTCAACGCTTCTTGTTCAGTCATAGGCGTTGGCGTTGGTTCCGGTGTCGGCGTCGGCGTTGGTTCCGGTGTTGGCGTCGGCGTCGGTGCCTGCGTCGGCGTCGGCGTTGGTTCCGGTGTTGGCGTCGGTGTCGGTGTCGGCGTTGGTGCCTGCGTCGGTGTCGGCGTTGGTGCCTGCGTCGGCGTCGGTGTCGGCGTTGGTGCCTGCGTCGGCGTTGGTTCCGGTGTTGGTACCGGCGTTTCCTCCGAGAACTCTTCCGGAGTTGGCGTTGGCGTTGGTGTTGGTGTTGGCGTTGGTGTTGGCGTTGGCGTCGGTGTTGACGTCGGTGTAGCTGTAGGAGTCAGTTTCTGAGCCTCGTACGTATTGTAAGATACTGCTACGAGTTCACTGCGGAGGGCGTTCGTTGTACCACCGAAGCTGCCTTCAGGGCCATTGGACATGATCTTCTTCTCCAAAGCTAAAGCTACATAGCTTTTGGCCCAATCCGATACTGAGTCGTCTTTGACACCCGGGGAAGCTTGTGCATCCTTTTCCCAGCCCAGGCCCCGGACTAAGAACGCGGCAAGCTGCTCCTTGGACACATCTCCGGCCGGGTTGTATTCCCCGGGGCTATAACCGTCGGTGATGCCAGCAGCCTTAATCGCTTCAATGTAAGGCAAGGCATAGCCGTTTGCTGCGTCGTCGGGAGAAACGTCCTTGAAGCTGGATGTCTTCAGAGAGGCATCCACATCCAGGCTGAAGATCAGCGCGGCGACTTTCGCAAACTGGGCACGATTCATCTTTTCGTTCAAACCAAATTCGCCATCACTGACCCCATCGTATATCCCAGCAGAGATCAAGGCGTCGAACTTGGCCTTTGTCGCCGCATCCAAATCCTTTAGATCAGTGAAGTCTGCCGAAGTCTTCGCATTGGCATACATAGCACTTGCGGACATACACAAGATGAATGCCAAAAAGAGCACAAACCATTTTCCCCTCATGAAATCTCCCCCTAGTCAGAATGTTTATTTATAGTCAAGCTAAAATAATCGCAAGACTCATAATATAATAATTATCGGCAGACTTCTGCGTATCTTTAATCATTTTCTTGAACAAAAAAAGAGGCTCCTGGAAGCTCCAGAAGCCTTTTTATGTGTTCGCGCAACCCACATTTTTAGTCAAGCGGCTCGGTTTACAACCGGGCCATGGGCTCGATGCGGTAGTGACTGCCACCCGCAGCGGTACCCGTCTCCGTAACCGTCCAGCCGTAGGAGATAGCGGACAACAGGCCGCTGTGCTGCTCTGGGGAGAGTGTTACCAGGATAGCCTCTTGGCCGGGCTCCGCCACAACCTCGGGCTCTGCCGAGAGCGCCAGCCGCATCCAGTTGGACAAACCACGAAGCGTATTGAACTTGATCCGGTAGCCCTGGCGGACAGCGGCTTCCACAGTGGCAAAATCCGCCGCGGCGGTGTCCAGGAGATTCTGGTAGTTGAACTTGAAATCGCTGGTATCCTCGGGCACATCACCCTCCCGGACCCGCCGCAGCAGCTCGTCGTCGGACCAGCCGTGGCCCTTCAGGGATTCCAGCAGCAGCGCATCCCATTGGGACAGCTTAACCAGGTCCTGCGTATGGTTATTTGATGATGGCATAGAAAATCGCTCCTTTTTTGACGGACATACATGATGGATCTATTCATGGAAAACGGGACTGCCCGGTTCCGGCAGAACCGGCCGCGCAGCCCCAGTGCAGATGGATTGGCTTATTTGCTTGCTTTGTACTTGGCCAGGAAGTCCTTCACCTTGGCGGAATCGGCCTTCACTTCAAGACCGGTTTTCACCAGCGGGCTCACTGTGGAGACGGCCTTGATCTTGTTGTTCTTGTAGTAAGCCAGGAACTCATCCTGATTGATGGAATACAGCACGGCCTTCCGCAGGTCGGCGCTCTTGGCTACCTCACGGTTTTTGGTGTTGAACAGCAGGTAGGATACAGCGTTGCTGGGCACGGTTTGCAGCGCCAGCTTGGTATCGCCCTTCACCACATCATACTTGTTTTCCGGAACGCTGTAGAACAGATGAATCTCGCCGCTGCGCAGAGCGGACAGGGTGCTGTCCATATCCTTGATGAAACGGACCTTGATGTTATTGACCTTCGGTTCGTTGGCAGTCCCCTTCATGTAGCCCGGGTTCTTGTAGAAGTTGGCTTCATAGTCGGTTTTGGAGGACAGGATGTACGGGCCGCTGGTGTACAGGGTATTGTTGTACTTCGCGCCTTCTGTCACCGTATTTTGATCGCCGTAGGCAATATCCTTGTTAGGATCGAATTTGGCTACATCATAGGTATTGATGGCTTCCACCTGCTTCTTGGACACGATGCCTGCCGATTGGTGGGCCAGATAGTTCAGCACCTGCGGGAAAGCCTTGGTGGTGGTCAGCTTGACGACCTGGTATTTGCCTTCCTTGCTGTTGGATTCCTTCTTGTCGGAGACAAGCGCTGCAATCTTCGCTGGAAGTCCTTTTTCCAGACCGGACTTAACGGTGTCGCCGCTGCCGGAAATCTTGATGGCATCCAGAGCCGCTGCATCAGTTACCAGCTCCACCTTGGAAATATGCTCATGCAGGGTGTAGGTGCGGTGGTTGGGAACGGAGTTCTTGTCCTTGGCCCGCAGCAGGGAGAAGATAACGTCGTCTGCGCCTACACGTTCGCCGGTATCCACGGCCAGCTTATCCTTGATGGCGGCAAAGTTGATATCGTCGCGGAGGATGAAGTAATATTCGGAGTTACCTTCGGCAATGGCGAAGTTATAGGACAGGGAGCCTTCAGCCGTCAGCTTGTCGTCATCGGTCAGATTTAACAAGCGGACATATTGGTTGGTATTGATAATGTTGATGGAGCCGTCATTTCCCTTGATAGGGTCCAGGGAGGTCAAGGTCGGCATAGTCGATTGGAGAATAATCGGATCCTTGGCCCGTTTGGAGGTATCCTTAAAGTCCAGCACTTCCCAAGGCAGGGAACGGGATTTGGAGAGGCGGACGGTGTCCTTGTTCAGAACCTCCTGATTGAAGGCTTGGGACTTCACGGAATTGTACAAAGGCGCAATGTAGGCTTTATCGAAAACCAGCTTTTGTTCCAGCTGCTTATAGGTTTCGGCATATTGCTCCGGTGTTTGCGTTGAGGCCGTTTCGACCAGCGTATCGATTTCCGGGTCAGACATGATGCTGTAGTCTCCGCCGGTTTTGAAGAGGGAGCGGACGGCATAATCCGGGTTGCCTGTTACGGTAGTCCAGCTGGAGACGGCGATGTCAAAATTGCCTGCATCCTGCTGGGCCTTGTAGGTGCCGTAGTCGGGCTGAAGGTTCAGCTTAACGTTAAAGCCGTTTTTGGCCAACTGGTCACGGATGATGTTCACGTCCGCTTCGTTGGAGTTTTGGGCCAGCAATTCAATATCCACCGGGGTGGTATCCGCCGGTGCTCCGGAAGGAGCTGCGGACTGTTCAGCCGACTTGTCTTTGGTGCTCAAGGTGCAGGCGCTGGCAACAAGCGATAAGCTCAGTGCTGCGGCAATAGCCAGGTTTCCCTTTTTCATGATTTGGTTCCCTCCTGATTGAAATATGTTTTTGTAAAAGAATCTTATCTATGAACGCACATTCATTGGATGAATGCGGATTCCGGTAATGAGTGCCAGCCTGCGGCTAGTCCAGCTTCGGGTCCAGGGCGTCCCGCAGTCCGTCTCCCAAGAAGTTGAAGGAGAGAACCAAGAGGATTATGGCCAGGCCCGGGTATATCGCGGTAAAGGAATGGGTCTCCAGGTAGGCGCTGCCCACCTTCAATATATTGCCCCATTCCGGGATATGCGGCTCCACCCCAAGCCCCAGGAAGCTTAAGCTGCTGGTGGAAATAACGGCGGTGCCGATAGTGAGTGTGGCTTTGACAATCATCGGCGCCATGGAGTTGGGTACGATGTGCTTGAACAGAATGGCCGCATCGCCAGAACCGAAGGCCCGGGCCGCCTGGACATACTCCAGGGTGGACACCATCATCACGTTGGCCCGCATGGTCCGGGCATAGGTGGGAATGGCTCCTACAGACAAGGCCAGTATCAGATTGCCGGTGCTGGCTCCGAAGGCGGCAATAATGGCAATCGCCAGCAGGATGCCGGGAATGGCATAGAGAATATCCAGGGCCCGCATGATCAGATTATCGGTGGTCCGGCCGTAGTAGCCGGAGATGGCACCCAGGATTCCGCCTACAATAAACGGAATGAGGGTGGACAGGATACCGACGGTAAGGGAAATCCGTGCCCCGAAGACGATCCGCGAGAACAGATCCCTTCCGAAATTATCCGTCCCCATGGGATAAACCAAGGACGGGACATGCAGAATATTGCTGTAATTATTTTCAATGGCCAAGCTGTAATCGAAGGTCAGATAGCTGCACACGGCCAGGGATGCCAGGAATCCTACGAAGAACAAACCCAACATGGAGGTGGAGCTGCGGGACAGCTTGGCGACAATATCGCTCAGCTTGGATCCTGATGTATACCCTTTGTCCCGGAGCCGCGACATAAGGAGCAGCGCCAGGAAAAGGGCGAACAGGTTGCCCGTGGCCGCCGTTGCCAATAGCAGAACGGCAATTCCCCACATCCAGGCCGGCAGCCGGCTGTCATCATCATGCCGGGCGATAACCAGGAGTGAACTCAATTGAAGCACAGCGGCAATGATCAGAAGCCCCATTCCCACAAGGAAGGTATCCGCCACATAAGGCTTGAACATATTCAGTGTGGATACGGCGAATACAAATATAGTGGTCAGCAGGGTATACCCCGCCAGGATGTAAGCCGGGCTTTTGCGCCGCTTCACCAGCTGGTAGGCGGCAATGGCAACAAACAGATTTCCGGTGAGCACACTAAGCATCAGCCCCCAGCCCAGACGCCGGGTGGAGAGCCGGATGGTTCCTTCTGCCAGAAGATCCCGGCGGATGAGCCGCATCACAGCCAGCTGGAGCAGCCCGAACAGCAGGAACAACAGGGAAATTGTTGCCCAGACCGGCTTCAGTGCTCCGGCGGACCAGTCAATGCCGCTTATGAAGAACACAACCGCCAATGCCAGAGATACAATGCCGGCGAAGCTTGCCTGGGCGTATTCCGGTGCGGAGGCAAGGCGGAAGTGGGTTTCCTGATTGGATAATGGGGAAGCTGTTTTTGTAGTCATTTGATGGATCACCTGCCTTTAGTATTGCCTCATTTTGGAGCGGATCCGCGGATCGGCCAATGCGTAGAAAATATCAATCACCATGTTGACCAGTGAAATGGCAATGGCGGTATACACAACGCCGCCCATAATCCCAGGGATATCAGGGATAAATTGCTTATCCACGATGTAGCTGCCGATTCCGTTAATATTGAATACCTTCTCGGTTACCGCCGCGCCGCCCAGCATACCCCCGAACTGCAGGCCCACCACCGTAACGATGGGGATCAGCGCATTGCCCATGGCATGGCGCCACAGCACCTGCCGGCTGGAGAGGCCTTTGGCCCGGGCAGTAATGATGTAGTCTTCATGGATAACCTCAAGGATAGACGAACGGGTCATCCGCGCTACCGCTGCGGTCAAGCCTGTACCCAGCACCACCACCGGCATAATCATGGACAGCCAATTGGCCGGATTGAAGGTGGCGGGAAGCCAATGCAGCTTGATGGCGAAGGTCAGAATAAAAATCAGACCCTGCCAGAAGTTCGGAATCGATAACCCCAGAAGAGCGATGAACATCAGGGTGTAATCCAGGAACGAGTTGGATTTGGTGGCGGAGATAATTCCCACCGGCAGCGCGATGAGCACGGATATCAATGTGGCGATGGCCGTCAGGGTCATGGTTACCGGGAACTTGTTGGCGATGGCCACCGTCACCTCTTCATTGCCCTGGAAGGATCTGCCCAGATCGAAGGTGAAAATCCCCTTGATGGTGTCCCACAGCTGTACCAGATAAGGCTGATCCAGCCCGTACAGCTTGTTGAAGGCGGCAATCTGCTCCGCCGTTGCCGTTTCACCGATAATGTTGGCGGCGGGGTTCATCGGGGAAATATAGAGGATGGTGAAAACCAGAAAGGCGACGCCGAAGATAACAAATACCGTCATCAGGAGGCGTTCGGCGATATATTTGAGATAAGGGTTGCTGTAAATGGTCATCAACAGATACATCAGGATACCCGGAATCAGGGATAACCCCAGGAACAACGGATTGCCTGCCAGTTCCCCGAAGGTGCTAGCATAGGTGATGCCACCCCTGCCGCCCTGCTGCCGCTCCAGTTCGCTTACGATCCGGTCCTGCAGCCGCTCCCGGGCAATCTGGCCGGCTTCTCTCTCCAGCTTCTCGGGACTTGCCGTCTGGCCGAAGAAACGGTGCTTCCGCATCAACTGGTCACGCGCTTCCTCTAACAGCCGTTCGTACTCCCCGGTCTCCTGCAGCCGGCGCTCCAGCTCCCTGCGCCTTCCGCTCTGTCCGCTAAGCTTGCGGCGGTACAAATATATGAAAAACACCACCGCATTCACCGGTGCTCCCAAAAGAAGCAGCAGATAGCGGTAGGCGGGATGGAGCAGCATTTTCGAATAAATTTCCGCCAGCCGTCCGGCGGAGCGGGTACCCGTTGCAGTCATGTCTCCGGACATGTTCAGCGCCTCGATTCTTCTCCGAAATGTATATTACCAAGTATTCGAATAAATCCCATAGAGTTACAAGGTTTTAAGTTGGGCTCCCCTCGCTGTCAATACGGGTGCATGGACATTTTTGAAGAATTGCAAAACTTTTATTTCATCATTTTATAATATCCGTGATACAATTACCAATATAATTTTAGGTTGGTCAAAAAATTTCCGAAAATCCCTAGTAGATGCGTAGGTGAAAGCATGGACACGTTGCTAAAGGTGAATCATTTGTCTGTTTCGTTCTTTACCCGGGACAAGGAAGTGGAAGCGGTTCGGAACGTCAGCTTTGAGGTAGGCCGGGGGGAAACCCTGGGTATTGTCGGGGAATCCGGCAGCGGCAAAAGCGTAACGGCACGCACCATTATGCGTCTCCTGCCCTCTCCTCCCTCCATGGTCAAAGCAGGCGAGGTCCTGTTCCAGGGCCAGAATCTGGCCGATAAATCCCCGCATGAGATGGAAGCCATCCGCGGACGGGACATCGGCATGATCTTCCAGGACCCCATGTCCTCTCTGAATCCCACTATGCGGATCGGCCGTCAAATAGAAGAAAGCCTCATCAAGCACCGCGGCTTGTCCGCCCAAGAGGCTCGCCGCGAGGGGCTGGAAATGCTTCGTATGGTAGGCATCCCAAACAGCGATACCCGCTATATGCAGTATCCCCATGAATTCTCAGGCGGTATGCGCCAGCGTGTGATGATTGCCATCGCCCTGGCCTGCCGGCCTTCTCTGCTTATCGCCGACGAACCCACCACGGCATTGGATGTGACCATCCAAGCACAGATTCTCCATCAGATGAAGGAGCTCCAGCGCCAGCTGGGGACCTCGATTATTCTGATTACCCATGATCTGAGCGTAGTGGCCGGCATGTGCGACCGGGTTGTTGTGATGAAGGAAGGGGAGATTGTGGAGGAAGGGACCACGGAGGAGATTTTCGCCGCCCCCAAACATCCCTATACACAGAATCTGCTGAATGCCCTGCCCCGTCTGGACGAGAAAAAGCGGCCCAAACCCGCTCCTGCCATTATCCGTTCGGAGGACGGCCAACCGCTTCTGGAGGTTCGCTCCCTCCGGCAATATTTCGACATGGGCAAGGGCCAGATTGTGAAGGCGGTCAATGACATCAGCTTCGATATCCGGGCTGGCGAAACCCTGGGTGTGGTCGGAGAATCCGGCAGCGGCAAGTCCACCACCGGACGGGCCATTCTCCGGCTGAATGAACCCAGCGGCGGCGAGGTGCTGTTTAAGGGCATCCCCTTAAACCGGCTGAACCGCAAGGAAATGAAAATCATGCGCCGCCACATGCAGATGATTTTCCAGGACCCCTATGCTTCGCTGAACCCCCGGCTGCGGGTGGAGGACATTATCGGCGAGGCGCTGGATGTCCACGGCATGACCAGCGGCAAACAAGCCCGCCAGAAACGGGTGGAGGAGCTGTTGGAGATGGTGGGTTTAAGCGCCTCCCATGCGCCGCGGTATCCCCATGAGTTCTCCGGCGGGCAGCGGCAGCGGATCGGAATCGCCCGGACGCTTGCGGTAGAGCCGGAATTTATCGTCTGCGACGAACCCCTGTCGGCGCTGGATGTGTCCATCCAGGCCCAGATCGTCAAGCTCCTGGAGGAGCTGCAGCAGCGGCTGGGTCTGACCTACCTGTTTATCGCCCATGACCTGTCCATGGTCAAGCATATCAGCGACCGGGTCGCAGTGATGTACAAGGGCAAAATCGTGGAGCTGGCGGAAAGCGAGGAATTGTACACCAATCCCCTGCATCCGTACACCAAGTCCCTGCTGGCAGCCATTCCCGTTCCTGATCCCGCCATCGAGAAGAACAAAACCTTCACCGTGCCAACGGAATCCGCCAAGGCCGATCCGTACAGCCTGGAGCATTCCCGCTTCGTGGAGGCCCATCCCGGCCATTGGGTGGCCGTGGCATCGGGGGAGTAAGGCTAAGCCTGTATGCCTGATACCAAGAACCTTTGCCGCTTTAAATGCAGATAACTATATCCGCTCCGCGCTTCAAATAGAAAACCCGCCGGCTTCGGCGGGTTTTTGCTGTTCATTATGAGGCCAAAACCTTGGATGGCTTAGAGCCTTCTGAAGCCTGCCGGCAGATTGCCGGAGGAACGGATTGCCCGGATTTGAGCCAGGGTAAGAAACCGGTTAGACGAAATCAGGGATTCCGGATCGTTGTCGCCGATAATGTCATCCAAGTCCCGGAGGCTTACATTGCCCCGGAACACCCGGAAGTTCCCGCGGAAATTGGTCCGTGTGAACAGAACTAACGTAGCGTTCCTGCTGGTAGAAAAAAAGGTGAGGCTCTCCACATCGTCGTATCTCCGCTCCAGGTTGGCAATGCCTACATTTCCGCGCACGGTACGCCGGATGCCCCTGAAGTTCTCCTCCGAAAAAAGCCGCAGACGGGGGTAAACCTGTGCGATCGCTGTTTTTTCCATTTCGATGGCCACCTCCTCTCTCATTCTTCAGCATATGCAAGAGAGATTAAGAGGCATGGACGGATGGGATGCGGCGGTTTGCCTGTTTTAAGACGTGTGGGGGGCAAAATGGCGCGCGTGTACCCGGCGGTTTTGTTTTTGGCGATGGACGCCGGGGCCTCAGAGGGTACTAGGTGATTCTAACGGCGGTGGGAGCCGTTATTTGTCTCGTATAGGGGTTCCTGATTTTCTAACGGAAGCCACAGCCTCTATGTGCCGCGAACACGCCCGTTTGAGCACCATTTAGGCGAAATAACGGCGCTCACTTCCGTTAGATTTTCAAAAGGCTGTTTTTTCGGCAAATAAGGGCTCTGGCTTCCGTTAGCGTGCTTGTACCCGGCGGTTTCACTTCTGGCGATGGCGGTTGGAGCCTCAGGCTGTTTCCAGGGGGCTGTAGCTTCCGTTAGCGTGCCCGGGGTCCTATATGGGTGTGGCGGCAGGCCGAATACAATCACCTGGGTATGCCCGTCGATAGATAGCTATAGGACCTGCCTATAGATTTCATTTGTTTTATATATTTCTCAAATGAGCCCGATGGATGTACGGTTAAAGGAAATCACGCGGGCCAAAAAAGAGGGAGGATGCTGTAAATGGATCACAAGTGGGATACCGGTATTTATGATGGGGATATGGCGTTTGTCTCCCGGTTTGGGGAGTCCCTCCTGGAGCTGCTTCAGCCGCAGGAAGGGGAGTATATTCTGGATTGGGGCTGCGGAACCGGAGACCTGACCGCTTCCATCGCCCATTCCGGTGCCCGGGTAACGGGCATCGACGCCTCACCAGAGATGCTGGCAGCCGCCAGGGCCAAACATCCGGAGCTGGAGTTTGTGCTGGCGGACGGCCAGTCCTTCTTGAGCCCGGTGCCGGCCGACGCCATCTTCAGCAATGCGGCGCTGCATTGGCTCACCGACGCCGAAGGGGCCGCCGCTTCCATAGCCGGAAGCCTGCGGCCGGGAGGGCGGCTGGTGGCCGAATTTGGCGCCCACGGCAATATCGCCTCCGTTGTCCGGGGGCTGCCGTCGGCGTTTGAGGCTGCGGGAGCAGCCGGCAAGCTGCAGCTGCCCTGGTATTTCCCCACTGTCGGAGAATATGCCTCCCTGCTGGAGAAGCACGGCCTGGAGGTGGAGCTGGCCTTTTGCTTCCATCGCCCCACACCTCTTGAGGACGGGACGGCAGGCTTTCGCAAGTGGGTCAACACCTTCGCCAACGGTGTGCTCCGCGTTCTGGACGACTCCGCCCGCCAGGCGGTGCTGGAGCACCTGGAACAGGAGCTGGCGCCAACGCTGTTCAGAGACGGCCGCTGGGTGATGGACTACCGGAGGCTGCGGGTGGTAGCCCGCAAGCGGGGGTAGAGCCCGGCGGGATGGCAGACTCAAGCGGGTGCACAGCAATCCGGCGGACCACTGACCGCAACCGAACGCGGGGCATCAAGCGGAATGGCGGACTGCATGCAGTGTCGAGCGCTTCACGGATGGCAGAGCGCAAGCGAGCGTAGAGCATCTGGCGGGGCTGCGGACTCAAGCGGGTACACAGCATCCGGCGGGCGACCCATTGCAAGCGGGTGTAGCGCCCGATGGGTCTCCGGACTGCGCGCCGCAACGGGAGCTGCCCGCTACCGTTCCACCTTCAGCTACCGGTACCACTGCTCCTGGGCGGTGTACAGCCGGGCATATTCCCCGCCTGCCGCCAGCAGCTCCTGATGACTGCCGCTTTCCGCAATCCGTCCGTCCTTCATAACCACGATCCGGTCCACCAGCTTGCACAGCCCCACCCGGTGAGAGATAATCACCGCCGTTTTGTCCTGGGCGGCATGGATAAAGGAACGGAGTATATCCGTTTCCACCAGCGGGTCCAAGGCGGCGGTGGGTTCATCCAGCAGAATCAGGCTGCTTGGGCGGAACAGCCCCCGGGCAATGGCCAGCTTCTGCCACTGGCCGCCGGACAGCTCCCGGCCCCCGAATTCACGGCCCATGGGCTCATCGAGGCCGCCTATCCCCTCCAGCCCCGCCTGCCGCAGGGCCTCCATAATATCGCCGTCGGCATGGAGCCGCTCCGTATCCGACAGCGCCACATTTTCCCGCAGGCTGAGATTATAGACGGCGAACTGCTGGGCTACTGCCGATGCCTGTCGGCGGAAACCCGTCTGGTCATAATGGCTGACCGGCACACCGTCGACGAAAACCTCTCCCTCCTCCGGCGGATAAAAACCCAGCAAAAGCCTGCCCAGAGTAGTTTTGCCGCTGCCGTTTTCCCCGAGCACGGCCACCTTTTCCCCTTTGCGGATCACCAGATCCAGATTAGAGAGCGCATAGCCCGTCTGTCCGGGATAACGGAAGGCCACACCCTCCAGGCGGATATCCATCTGCAGTCCGGGATAAGCGGTGCTGCCGTTTTCCTCCTCCTTTTGGTCCAGAAAAGCATAATAGTCCTTGGCATATCCCAACTGCTCGGGAATCCGCCCCAGGGATTGAAGAAATACCTTCATGGTCATCTGCATACTGAGGAAC
Organism: Paenibacillus mesotrionivorans; assembly: GCF_046098205.1. Lineage (NCBI taxonomy): Bacteria > Bacillati > Bacillota > Bacilli > Caryophanales > Paenibacillaceae > Paenibacillus > Paenibacillus mesotrionivorans. Next base: position 105,909 of record NZ_JBJURJ010000021.1, read on the forward strand.
GCCGTAACGGAGGCGCCGAATACCCCCATCGTGACCTGCCCCCGCAGCGCCAGCATCAGCACCAGCCCGATGGAGGCGCCGTATCCCAGGATGCGGAACAGATCGCAGAAGAGCAGGCTGATGGCATCCTTCTTACCTACCGCCCACAGCTCCTCATTTACCTTGTCCCGGGTGGCAGTCCACTTCCCGGTGAGGTAGCCGTCGAAACCCGCCACCCGCATCTCCTTGGCCGTCTGGCGGGTATGGAACAGACTCCACAGATAGGCAAGCCGGCGGGTTTCCGGTGCCTGAGCCCGCCTCACGTGGAAGAACTCCTTCCCCCGTATCAGACGGGCAACCAAATACGGCAGCACCGACAGCAGCGACAAGGGCAATAGCCAAACGCTGTACCGGGCCAGCACGGCCGCAAGCGCAACCGCAGTTAAGGGAGCCCGCAAGAACACCAGGGTGCCGTTGAACAGTGCAGAGAGGGACTCGTCCTGAACTGCCTTATCGGCGCGCTCCTTGCGGTTTAACACCTCCGGGTCCTCCAGAGCCAAAAGAGGCAGCTTGGCCACCTTTTCATAAAGATTCATCCGGAAATAGGCGGTACCCTTTTCGTAAATCCCCGCGTTTACTGCAATGCTGAAGATGTATTCCAGGATATCGTTAATCAAATAAATAATCAGATAAAGGGCTGCATACAGGTACAGCTTAGTGCCGTCCGCCTGCCCGTTGATGGCTTTGGCCGCATGGTCGAACAGCCCGGCTGACACCACAGTCACAGCCGCCGGCACCAAAGCCCCCAGCAGCTGCTGGCAAACCGTAGCCGCCGCCGAAGCCGGCGCCCATTTGAATATACTGGCATAAATCCGGCGCAGACTGCTCATGATACCACCGCCTCCTTCCCGTACCAGGACCGCTGGCTTTCGTACATCCGGGCATACAAGCCTCCGGCCTCCATTAAGGCCCGGTGATTTCCGCTTTCCGCCACGATCCCATCGGCCAGCACAATAATCTTGTCCGCCATGCGGGCGCTGGCCAGACGGTGGGAGATAAGGATGCAGCCCCGGTTGGCCAGCACCCTGGCGAAGCTTTCGTACATCCGGCTTTCGGCCAAGGGGTCCAAAGCTGCAGCCGGTTCATCCAGGATCACGAAGGCGCTGTCCGGCAGGCACGCCCGGGCAAGGGCTACCCGCTGCCACTGGCCGCCGGAGAGATCCCTTCCCGCAGGGTCCAGCTTACCCAGGGGCATATCCAGATTACCGGCCAGCTCCTCTGCCATGCCCATTCGTAACGCGGCGCGGAGCGCCTCATCATTCTCCAGGCTGGATAAATCACCGAAGGCCACATTCTCCCGCAGGGACAGCTCATACCGCTGGTAATCCTGGAAGATGACCGAAAATATCCGCTTCAACTCACTGCGCTTTAGCTCCCGGATGGGAATGCCATTGACCAGAATACGTCCGCTGTCCGGCTCATAAAGACGGCACAACAGCTTGATGATCGTGGATTTGCCCGCCCCGTTCTCCCCCACCAGAGAGACCCGTTCCCCCGGACTCACCGTAAAGCTCACTCCGCTCAGCACAGGGAGGGACGTCTTGGGATATGTAAATACCACCTGCTCAAACTCCACCGTAAGCGGTTCGTCTCCCAACGTCCGGTTCCCGTATACCGCCTCCGGAAGGGCCAGGAAGGCATAATAATGATCCATCAGCAAATAGCGCGAGCGCAGGCGCTGCAGGGTATGGGAAAGCAGCTCCGCATTGCTGATCACCGCACCGGTGGAGGCGATCAGTGCAGTAAACAGACCGATGGTCATGTCCCCCCGCAGCGCACCGGCGACCAGGCTGAGAACAATAAAAGCCGCCCAAACCTTGAACAGAAGCAGACTTACAAGATAATAACGCTGGGCGTGGAAGGTGGTTTTGACCCGGGTGCGGAGCACCTGGTGGGCTAAGCCCCGCCATTTCCCCATAATAAACTCCGTTGCGCCGAACAGCTTTAGCTCGAACAGGGCCGCCTTGCCGGCCACCAGATTCCCCAGGTCCCGCATCCGCCGCTCATCCGTGGACTGGCTGTTGAGCATGGTGTTCATCATATCCGCCGCCTTGAAATCCAGCCACACCACAGGGACCAGCAGTACCAGGAACCCGGCCATAAACCACCATCCCACCTGGGCAAACACAAGAGCGGAGCCAGCCATGGCCATCATGCAGGTCAGCACCCCCGTCACGCTCAAAAACAGCTGGAACACCTTGTCCTGAGGATCGCTGGACATACGCTGGAGGGTATCCTGCACGTCCTTGTCCTCAAAGCAGGCATATTCCAGCCGTTTGAACTTGTCCACAATATTCGGCGTCATGCCGCTGTTCAGTCTCCGTTTGATGGCGATGCCGAGAATTCCGTCCAGGAAACCGCCCTCCGTCGAGTTGAACAGCAGCGCCCCCAGAAGGCAAGCGCACCAGACGGCCAAGGGCTTCCAGCCTGCCCCGTGGGCTACCACACCCGAAGCAGCGTCGATCACCCGTTGGATAAAATAGATGGACAACGGCGCCATCACCCCCGTCAGCCCCAGCTGCACCAGCTTGATCACCGTCAGTCCCGGGGCGTACCGGAACAAAATCCTAATCGTCCTCAATGATTTTCGAAACATGCTGTCCTCCCGTTAACCATTCAATGTATTCACGATCCATAACCAATAGCAATCCTGCTGCGTTTCCGCCGCACCAATGACCGATGAAATGTCACAGATGGCCTTCAAATCGGCTTCGCCCATTTCGAGGGTTCATAACACATCCAGCCTGAGGCTTGGACGGTGTTATTTCAGGGTAGCGCCAGTATACGCTCCGGCCATTGGGAAAACCAGGGAAAATTCAGTTACATCAAAACCCTCCCGGCACATAACAAAAGCCGCCAGGCGGATAACCCTGCGGCTTAGATCATGTGCTATTCAGATCGGCTTGCTATAGTCAGCTTACTGTCTTACTGAATGAGCATACACCTGCGGCAGCTTCCTCTCAGTCGTCCCCCTGCCCCTGCTGGCCCGGATAAACATACGGCTGTCCATACGAGGGAGGATAACCCTGGGCGTAACCCTGGACAGGGGTATGCCCATAATACGGATGGTTGTAATATCCGCCATAGGTGCTGCGGGCAGTCTGTGCCGGCTGCTGACCGGCTCCTTGGTCATGGATCATCGCCTCAGGCTGTGGTGTCGCAGGCTGATGGTACTGGGCACAGCCGGCCGGAGGCCCGATCACCGTTGTCGCTGTAATGGGAGCCAGCGCCTGCGTAATGGCCGCCTGATCCAGGCAATAGGTATGCGCCAGGAGGTTACGGGGCACCAGCCTCAGGAAATCCGATATGCCGATAAACTCGGGCACCGGTGCATCGAATACCGCCAGCAGATGGGTGCCGTCCTCTGTGGCCACCTCCCAGTGGATCCAGCCTTGGGGCACATTAGCCACCTGTCCGGGCGTAATGCCATACTGCTGCACCTGCTTGGTAAAGGGGTTCAGCATGGACACCACCGCCGCCCCCGAAATGGCATACACCAGCTCCGATGCATTCTGGTGGATATGCGGCTCGACAACGTTGCCTTTGGTCAAATAAATATCCAGCAGGGATACATTCCCCAATGTGTTCAGCTGCTGCACACCCAGCGCATAGATAACATTGCCGCTGTCCTTGGCGAACATCGGGTTATTGCGCAGATCGTAGGTATACTGCGCATTCGGCGATGTGAAGTCCATATATGAAACCGCCACAAGCAATCCTCTCCCCGGGGTAAATGTTGGAAACCATCCACCCGTTATGTATATTCCGCCGGAGAAAAGGTAGAACGGCTGATCTGTGTAGGCAGCCTAAGGCGGCCTTACCGCTCCAGACCATACAGGAGCGCCGCCTGCTGGACCTCCAGAAGATGCCGCTTAAAGCCGTAGCCCACGAAATACGGGGAGTCGATGACGGAGCCGCTAACCTCCTCCTCCACACGGAAGGGCGGGCAGGGATTAAGCAGGGCACCCGGTCTGGCCAATGCCATCCGCTCCGGAGTGATCCGGTAATCCCGGTAGTAGCTCTCTTCACGGAACGGGGTGGGCAGAGGGTCCGTCAGCACCACATCACTCTCCCGGAGGGCCTCCTCCAAGGAGTCGGTAAAACGGTAATAGCGGCCCTCCTCCGCCATTTGCTGGCCGGGCCGGCAGACATGGATGAACGTTAGCCCCATCACCTGCGCCATGTGCATCCAGGTGCGGCCAATGTTGCCCGGAGGCCCTACAAAGGCATACGTCAGCCCCCGGTAATCCGGCCGCTGGAGACGCAGGGCATACAGATCCGCAAGGATTTCGCAGGGATGATTGTATGTGGTCATGGCATTGATGACGGGAATGTGGGCTTGGGCCGCCAGCTCCCGGAGCTTGTCCAGGTCCGGATGCCGGATGATGGCCGCATCCGCCCAATTTTCCAGATAACCCATTACATCCCGGAGCCGTTCCGGCTTGTCCAGCGCCTCCGGCGGGAACAGAATAGTCCGCCCGCCCAATTGCTGGATCCCCTTCTCGAAGGTAATACGTGTGCGGATGCTGGACTCGGGAAAGAAGATTACGCAGGTTTTCCCCGCCAGCAGAGAGCCCTCCTGCTTCAACCGAAGGCTGTCCGCCCGCTCATAAATATCCAGAATGATGGACTCGTCCAGCTCTTCAATGTCCAGCAGATGCACGTCTATCATCCCCTTCGTTTATTCAGTCCAACAGCAAACCTCCGCTGTACTGAAGCTCATACACAGACTCTCCGTCCAGCAGGATGGATTCCGACCCGCGGAAGCTTTCCAGCCTGCCTTCGGAGGTGCTGCGGTACTCCCAGTCGCCCTCCCGCCAGCGCTCCGGTCCCCGGTAAAGCTGATGGGCGTTGACCTGCAAAAGGGCCTCCCTCAGGAAGCGGTATACGGCCGCCGTCCGCTCCCGGCTTGCCGGAGACATGTTAACCCCTCCGGAATATACCATGGTCCAAACGGGACGTCCCGCCAGCTCCACAACCTCCTGCCCGGCAAAAAAGTCCATGCCAAAATAAATATCCCGGTACCGCCAGTCTCCATTGGCATATTCCAGCTGCTTGGAGCCTGTCAAAACCGGGGGCACAGAGGCTTCGTCCCCTTGGGCGGCGTATGTATGCCGTTTGGCCTCCACCAAAAACCGGACCAGTGCTTCCTTTTCCAACAGCATACCATATTTCCTCATTTCCATCGGTATTTATTTCCGCAAACATATGTTCCCCTATGCCAGTATACAGCTTTATGCCCAATTGAGCAAGATTCTACAATCTTTCGGAAGCCTCCTTGTGGTATTCTTACACTAAAGCATTACCGCAACGGAGGATTGGAGCATGGCGAAGGAAAAAAGAACGGTTTGTTATGATGCGGCGTTGGGCATCGAAGCCTACCGGTTTGAGGGGGTTATGCAGAAATTCCCCAACCATTTCCATGACTACTATGTCATCGGATTTATCGAGGCGGGCCGGCGGCTCCTGGTTTGCAAAAATGAGGAAACCATCATCACCCCCGGGGATATTACGGTGTTTAATCCCGGTGATGTCCATTCCTGCGAGCAGCTGGACGGCAGAGCGCTGGACTACCGCTGTCTCAACATACAGGAGGATGCCATGAAGCGGATGGTGGGGGAAATTACGGGCCGGTCCTATCTGCCCCGCTTCAAACGCCCGGTCCTGGTCCAAAGCGAGCTGGCCGCGTCCCTGTGCGAGCTGCACCGGATGATTGCCGCCGGGGAACAGGAGATGGATAAGGAGGAGCTGGCGCTGCTGTTTATCAGCCAATTTTTGCAGGAGGAGGCGGATCTGCCTTCGGAGACGGCTAGCCCGGAGCCGGAGGACGGGATGAGGGAGGTTTGCGCTTATCTCGAGGCCAACTACCAGCAGGCCGTGTCCTTGGACGGGATCAGCAGCCTGGCTGGCATGAGCAAATATCATTTTCTCCGTTCGTTCACCCGGTCCATGGGCATTACGCCGCACTGCTATCTCCAGGCCATTCGGATCGGACGGGCCAAGCAGCTGCTGGAGCAGGGGCTGTCCCCGGCGGAAACGGCGCAGCGGACCGGCTTTAGCGACCAGCCTCATTTTACCCATACCTTCAAAAAACTGATCGGACTGACACCACGGCAGTATATGCGGATCTTCTCCGGCGGGCCGGTGCGGCAGCCCCACCTTCAAGGAGGCAAACATGATTAAAGCAAGAGCCGCAGCGGCAGGCCATGCAGCCGCCATCTTCACCATTTTCGTCTGGGGCACCACCTTCATCTCCACCAAGGTGCTGCTGGGGGACTTCTCCCCGTTTGAAATCCTGTTTTTCCGGTTTACGCTGGGGTATCTGGCCCTGCTGGCTGTCCATCCCCGCTTCGTCAAAACCTCCGGCTTCCGGGAGGAGCTGCTGTTTGCAGGGGCAGGGCTTTGCGGCGTAACGCTGTATTTTCTATTGGAAAATATCGCGCTCACCCTGACGCTCACGTCCAACGTTGGCATCATCGTCTCGGTGGCGCCATTTTTTACGGCAGTGGCGGCCCACTTCTTCCTGAAGGGGGAAGGGCTGCGCCCGCCCTTTTTCGTCGGCTTCGCATTAGCCATGCTGGGCATTGTGCTGATTACGCTGAACGGCAGCTACGCCCTGGAGTTGAATCCCGCCGGGGACATCATGGCTGTGCTGGCCTGTGTGTTTTGGGCCTTCTATTCCGTGCTCATGCGCAAAATCAGCGTGCTTAAGCATAGCAACATCGCCTCTACCCGGCGGGTGTTCTTCTACGGGCTGGTGTTTATGCTTCCGGCACTGGGCTTTATGGATTTACATCTGGCGCCGGAGCGGTTCGCCGATCCCGTGAATCTGCTGAATCTGCTGTTCCTGAGTTTCTTCGCCTCCGCCCTGTGCTTCGCCTCGTGGAACTGGTGCGTAGGGGTGCTGGGCGCTGTCAAAACCAGCGTGTACATCTATCTGGTACCCGTGGTAACCATCGCTGCCTCCTGGCTGATCCTCCATGAGCGGCTGACCGGCACCGCCATGGTGGGGGCTCTGCTGACCCTGGCAGGGCTGTTCATTTCGGAGCGGAAGCCAAAGCTAACACAAACCCCCGCCTACAAAGAAGCGGAGGCAGGGGTAAAAGGGTGATGCGGTGACGTCCTGCTTTGCTCCAAGAGGCGGGATGCCCCGGTGCCGGAGCCTGCCGTGAAAGTCGGGTCAGCCTCTTTTTTTCACCGGAAACCACAGCTCGATGTAGCCCTCTCCATCTGTCCCGCCGTAGATTTCCAGATCCACGCCCTCCAACAGCTCATAGCCGGAGGTAGGCAGCCATTCACTGTACACCCGCTTATAGAGATTTTCAATAACATCGCCAATGTTGTCCCAGCTTCCCTTCTCCGAGGGAAAAATCACCCAGGTATACGCCGGAATATCCACTACGGTGTATCCTTCGGTTTTGCTGGCGGGGCCGACGAACGCCCCTAACATATACGGAAAGGTGTCCCCCTCCGTCTTCCGGTAGCCGCAGGCCCCATGGAGCCTGCACAGCTCCGGGCTGACATAGGACGGCAGGCCGCCCGCATTTTGAAACAGCCTCCTGTATTCCCCGTTGGCCTGGCTTTGCACCCACAGGTCATGGGGGGTGCGGGGGGCGCTTTCGTTTTCCTTGTCGGGGTGAAACACACCCTCAAGTCCGAACATTTGGAACGCTTCCTTGGTTTCAATCCGGTAGTTCATGGGCTGCACTCCTTTGATGGTGATTTGGAAGGAGATGCGCGGATACGCCTTCAGAGTAACCCCCGCAGTGCGGGCCTGGGTGGGAGTTATCCCGTGAACTGCCTGGAAGGCGCGGGAAAAGGCCACGCCGGAATCGTAGCCGTACTTGACCGCCAGATCCAGCACCTTGATGCTGCTGTTCTGCAGCTCGATGCCCGCTTGGGTCAGGCGCCTGCGGCGGACATATTCCGCAAGCGATGTGCCTGTAATAAACGAGAACATCCGCTGGAAGTTGAAGCTGGAGCAGCAGGCCTTCCTTGCGGCCACCGCATAGTCTACCTCACCCATGAGATTTTCCTCGATATAGTCCAGAGCACTGTTCATTTGGGCTAACCAATCCATTCGCATCTCTTCCTTTCACAACCGATCATATCCCTTCGCAGCCGACGCTCGCGCAACTTCTTCTGCACAATTTCGTCAGTTGGATCTGAAATTTGAGGACCTTCTGTGACATGTCATCGACGTTCAGGGCGTCAGACACCACAGCACGGACAGCCATTTTGTGGCATACTAAAACTATAGCATGCGGGGACAAGAAAAAAGGAGTGACAATATGGTTTACGTTGCACTGTTGCGGGGCATCAATGTCGGCGGCAATAATAAAGTGGATATGAAGCGGCTGAAGCTGGCTTTTGAGCAGGCCGGCATGCGGCAGGTAATCACGTATATCAATTCCGGCAACATTGTGTTCTCTTGGGGCGCTGAGGATGGGGTGAGCAGCGGAGACCTATCCCGGGGGCAGGAACAGGAGCGGAAGCACAAGCTGGCCGGGATTCTGGAGGACGTGATTCTCCGGGAATTTAACCTGCCCATCCGGGTAGTGATCCGCAGCCTGGAGGATATCCGCGGGGTGATCCGGCATCTGCCGGAAACCTGGACCAATGACGACACCATGCGGAGCGATGTGTTGTTCCTCTGGGCCGAAGCGGACGCGCCTGAGGTGCTGGACGAGCTCAAGTTCAAGCCGGAGATCGACCGGGTGCTTTATGCGCCGGGCGCCGTGCTTTGGTCGGTGGACCGGGCCAACGCCACCCGCAGCGGGATGCAGAAGCTGATCGGCACCCGGCTGTACGGCCTTATGACCGTCCGCAACGTCAACACCACCCGCAAAATCCACCAGCTGATGGAGGACGCGGCAGCGGTGGCGGAAGCAGAGGGCGGCTGATACGCCAGCTGTTCTCCTGGGGTGGTGGCAGTATCGGACACACGCTTCTTATCTCGCTTGGGCGGCCCCCGCGGACACGGACGGCTCATCTCCCTCAGCATTGGCGGCGAGTCCGTGCAGCTTATCTTACTTGGGCGGCCCCAGCAGATGCTCGCTGCTTATCTTACTTTGACAGCCCCAGCGGAAGCGTACTGCCTATCTCCATTGGCGCTGCTTGCCTGCGTATCACATCGGCTCTAACGGCGGTGAAAGCCCTTATTTCCGCGAAAACACCGCCCCAAAAATTCTAACGGCGGCCAGCGCCGCTATTTGGGCCAAACCACCCGCCGCAAGCCCGGTTTTGGCCAAATAACGTCTCCTGCTTCCGTTAGATTCTGCAATCCCCTATTTCGGGCCAAATAGCGGCTCTCACCGCCGTTAAAACCATAACGCGCCTCCAGCTACCGGGGCCACGACACTGCAGCTTTTCCCTCAAATGGGCCCTGCCCATTTCGAGGCTTCCATACCCCATCCGGCCTCTGGCACGGACCGGGGGATTACAGGCTTTTTCCCTCAAATGGGCTCTGCCCACTTCGAGGCTTCCATACCCCATCCGGCCTCCGGCACGGACCGGGGTATTACAGGGGGATATCCACTATGTTCAACATTCTGCTCATCGAGGACGATGCCGCCTTGTTCGGCGAGATCCGCCAGCGGCTTGCCCAGTGGTCCTACCAGGTCCACGGCATAACCGATTTCGGCCGGGTGCTGGAGGAGTTCGCGGCGCTGAAGCCGGAGCTGGTTATTATCGATATCCAGCTGCCGCAGTATGACGGTTTCCATTGGTGCCGCACCATCCGGGCCCATTCCAAGGTCCCGATCCTGATGCTCTCCTCCCGGGACCATCCCAGCGACATGGTCATGTCCATGACCCTGGGGGCGGATGACTACGTCCAGAAGCCCTTCCACTTCGAGGTGCTGGTGGCCAAAATCCAGGCCATCCTGCGCCGGGTCTACAATTACACCAGCGACCGGCCGGAGCTTCGCACCTGGCGGGGGGCCACCGTCGAGCCGGTCAAAAATACCGTTTCCAGTCCCCAGGGCACCGTACTGCTAACCAAAAACGAAATGTTCCTCTTAAACATCCTGGTGGAACACAAGGGGCAGATTGTCACCCGGGAGGCGATGATCCAGGCCTTGTGGGACAACGAGGACTTTGTCAGCGACAATACCCTAACGGTGAACGTAAACCGGCTGCGCAAGAAGCTGGAGCCACTGGGGCTGGACGCCTGCATCGAAACCCGGGTGGGCCAAGGCTACATCGCCACGGAAGAGGGAACCCTATGATCCGCCGCTACCTGAAGGAGCGCCGCAGCTGGCTCCTGCTCCTCTTGGTGCTGGAGATGCTGCTGCTGTTCGTGGCTTATGTGGACCCGTCCATCGCTCTCCTGCCGGCCCTTTATCTGGCCGGGCTGAACGCAATCCTGTGCGCCGCCTTCCTCTGCTGGCGGTACTTCCGGGAAACCCGCTTTTACCGGAACCTGGAGGCCGGGGAGCATCTGTATGATCCCCAGGCCCTCCCGGAAGCAGCCAGCCCCTTCCAGGCCATCGTCCGGGAAGCCGTGCTGGACCAAACCGAGGGCAGCCGCCGGGAGTCCGCATCCAACGCCCATGTTCTGGAGCAGGAGAAGAATGATCTGCTCTCCTGGATTCACGAGGTGAAGACCCCCCTCTCTGCCATGCATCTGATGCTGGGCCGGGTCACCGACGAACCCCTGAAGAACCAGCTCCAGCAGGAATGGCTGCGGATCCATCTGCTGCTGGACCAGGAGCTGCACCGCAAGCGCCTGCCTTTTCTAAAGAATGACCTCTACATTGAATCAGTCCAGCTGGGGCCGGTGCTGAACAAGGAAATCCGCGATCTCAGGTCCTGGTGCATTCCCAAGGGAATCGGGTTTGAGCTGAATCTGAAGGCGGAAGAGACCCTGACCGATGCCAAGTGGCTGGGCTTCATCCTGCGGCAGCTGCTCAGCAACGCAGTGAAATACAGCGGACCAGGCACGGATATTTCCATCACCAGCGAGGAGCAGGATGCCCATGTGCTTCTGACCGTCCGCGACCGGGGCCGGGGAATCGAACCCAAGGATCTGCCGCGGATCTTCGACAAAGGCTTCACCTCCACCCGCAACCGGCAGGACGGGGGCAGCGCCACCGGCATGGGGCTCTATCTGGCCCAACAGGCGGCACAATCCCTTCTCATCGTCATCAAGGCGGAATCCGTGCCCGGCGAAGGCAGCGCGTTTACGCTGGTATTCCCCCGGGAGAACGATTTGGTCCGTCTTGCGGGCATGTGACAATAATGTCACATGCTCCTTTCTTTTGTTCGGCGAAACGCAGGAAAAAGCCCTGTGCCCTGACTTATGATGGAGGTATCAAAGGAGTGAAGCAAATATGACGATTCTGGAAGCCTCCAATATTTACAAAACCTACGGCAACAAGCTGAACCGCCAGGAGGTGCTCAAGGGCATCGACCTGAAGGTGCGCAAGGGCGAATTTGTGGGCATTATGGGCCCGTCCGGGTCAGGGAAAACGACTCTTCTGAATGTCCTGTCCTCCATCGACCGGGTAAGCCAGGGCACTATCGATATCGAAGGCCAAACCTTCACCAGCATGAAGGAAAAAGCCCTTGCAGAATTCCGCAAGCGCCACCTGGGTTTTATTTTTCAGGATTATAATCTGCTGGATACCCTGACCGTAAAGGAAAATGTGCTGCTGCCCTTATCCATCACGGATATCAGCCGCCGCGAAGCCCACCAGCGGTTTGAGGAGGTAGCCCGGGAGCTGGGCATCTTCGAGCTGAAGGATAAATACCCGTCGGAAATCTCCGGGGGGCAGAAGCAGCGGACCTCCGCAGCCAGAGCCTTCATTCATCAGCCAGGGATTATTTTCGCCGATGAGCCTACGGGGGCCCTGGATTCCAAGTCCGCCTCCGACCTGCTGAACAAACTCTCCGAGATGAACCAGAAGCGCCAGGCCACCATCGTCATGGTCACCCATGATCCCATGGCCGCCAGCTTCTGCAGCCGGGTGGTGTTTATCCGGGACGGGCAAATTTACACCCAGCTGGAGAAGGGCACGGAAACCCGGCAGTCCTTCTTAGGGGATATTATTAAAACCCAAGGAGTGCTGGGCGGGGTGCAGCCATGAGCATCCATTTTATCATCCTGCGCAACCTCAAGAAGAACATCCGCAACTACTATCTTTATGTGTTTGCGCTGATCTTCAGTGTGGCCCTGTATTTTTCCTTCGTGACCCTGCGGTACGACCCGGCCATGGACGAAGCGGAGGGTAGCATCAAAGGAGCGGCCGCCATCGGCGCCTCCTCCATCCTGCTGGTGGCCATCGTTGCTATTTTTCTGCTTTATGCCAACACCATTTTCATCAAACGCCGCAGCCGTGAAATCGGTTTGTTCCAATTAATCGGGCTCACCAAGGGGAAAATATTCCGGCTGCTTAGCGCCGAGAACTTGATTCTCTATTTCGGCTCCATGCTTCTGGGAATCGGGGCGGGGTTTGCCGTATCCCGGCTGATTCTCATGATTCTCTTCAAGATTATCGGCGTGGACGAAATGGCCCGGCTGCAATTTTCGCCCCAGGCGCTGCTGCAGACCGTCCTCGTCTTCGCCACCGTGTACCTGTTGATCATGCTCATGAATTACCTGTTTATCAAGGGCCAGACCATTCTGTCCCTGTTCCGGGTCACGTCCACCGCACAAGAGCGGGTTAAACGCATCTCCGTGTGGGACATCATCATGGGGCTCTTGGGCCTGGGCTTCATCGGTGGGGGCTACGCTCTGTCCGCCCGGCTGTTCGGCGGCGCATTCACGACTATGGAGGAGCTGATGATGGCGATGGTTGCCATCCTCGCCTTGGTAATCGCCGGCACCTACCTGTTCTACAAAGGCTCTGTGCGCTTTTTGTTCAATTTGATCCGCAAAAGCAAAAACGGCTACCTGTCCGTAAACGAGGTGCTGTCCCTGTCCTCCATTATGTTCCGGATGCGGTCCAACGCGCTTTTGTTAACGGTCATTACCACCGTATCCGCTCTGGCTATCGGGCTGCTGTCGTTAAGCTACATCTCGTACACTTCCACGGAGACCACCGCCAGGGATGTGTCGCCGCATCATTTCGGCTTTGTGAAGGAGAAGGACAAGGACCAGTTCGCAGAAGCGCTTCATGCAAGCAGCATCAGCTTTCGGGAGTTTCGGATTCCCTCGTTTCAACTGGAGATTGAAGCCTCCAAATTTGTCGATGCTTCCGCTATGGCAATGGCAGATTTATCGGGTTTGGCCGTCAATATGGTGGAGGATACGGCAGTAGGCATGGACGTGAAGCCCGGGGAAGCCCATTTCAGCGCCGGCTCCTCCCTGTTTAATATGCTGTCTCCGCGCAACAATGTGGAAATCGGGATTGAGCTTGGGGGCAAAACCATTCCGCTGACCGTCACCTCCGTCTCCAAGATTTCCGTTTTACCCATGTATTACGGACAAGCGCTGGTGGTGGATGAAGCGGATTACCGGACCATCTCCGCGGCAGCCGCAGTTACCCCGCCCAAACGCTATAAGGTATCCGAGGTGTATTACGGAATCAACCTGGACGACTCTAACCAAATTGCCGCGGCCAATGAGATCTTTTTAACCCATGAGGGAGACGCCTTCAACAGCTTCTCACAGTACCAGACTAAGGTGGACCAACGCACCAACATGGGCCTGATTATGTTTATTGTGGCCTTCCTGGGACTCACCTTCCTGATCACCTCCGGCTGTATCCTGTACTTCAAGCAGATGGATGAAAGCGAGGAGGAAAAAAGCGGCTACACCATTCTGCGGAAGCTGGGCTTTACCCCCGGGAACCTGCTCGCAGGCATCCGCTTCAAGCAGCTGTTCAACTTCGGCATCCCGCTGGTAGTGGGCTTGAGCCACAGCTATTTCGCCGTCAAATCCGGGTGGTTCTTCTTCGGCACAGAGATGCTGTCGCCCACGATCCTGGTGATGCTGGTGTATACCGGACTGTATTCCATCTTTGGCTTATTGTCTGTTCTGTATTACAAACGGGTCATCGGCGAATCGCTGTAAACGCGGCCGCTTCCGCGACAAACAACAAAACGGGGATCCTCCGGCTTTACGCCTGAAGAATCCCCGTTTTTTGCGCGCAAGCCGATTAATGGCCTGCTGTTTTGACTTGCTCGCCGTTGAATACATTCAGACCCAGCGGTGCGGCCAAAAACTCCTTCGCTTTGGCCCCGAAGGCTTGGAAGTGGCTGCTTTTGTTATGGACGTCCACGGCCTCGGGACTTTTCCAAACCTCGACCATCAGATAGGAGTGCTCCTTGCCGGCCTCCTGGAAGAGATCATAGGAGACATTACCCTCCTCGGCTCTGGAAGCGGCAAGCAGTCCCTCAACCTCCTGCAGGAACTCTTCATTTTTAGCCGGATTGATGCGGAGGGACGCGTGAATAATGATCATGGTGTGTTCATCCTTTTCGTCTTTTATGGGTGTTCGGAGCAAATGGA
>NZ_JBJURJ010000022.1:0-118120 GCF_046098205.1 Paenibacillus mesotrionivorans
AACCCGCTCGACTTGCATGTATTAGGCACGCCGCCAGCGTTCGTCCTGAGCCAGGATCAAACTCTCCATAAAAGTGGTCCGAAGACCGTTATGTTAGAGCTGATTGCTCAATTGTTCAAACGTTTGGCTTCATTGTTTTGCTGCTCGTTGTTCAGTTTTCAAGGAGCTCGTTTGTTTCTTCGTCGTTCTCTTCTTCAAGAGGCGACTTTTTTAATATACCACATTGTCATGCATCTTTGCAAGCATTATTTTTTAATTTCTTGCTTGCCTTGCTTCTTTTGCTCATCCGCTGTGTTTCTTGTCTCAGCGGCGAAAATTAATTTAACATATACAGACAGGATAAGTCAAGGGGTTCGACAATATTTAATTTGAATCCTTAAAAACCCCATAATGAATTTCCAGGGAAAACAGCTCTTCCTCCGCCGGAACGGCTACTTCCTTAATGATGGATTTGCGCGCCAGCTTGTTTAACATGAGGGGAATATTCGCCGTAGACATGCCCTTCAGGAAAGGATGTGCCAGCAGCTCCTGAACGCTTATGGGCTTCTCTGCCTCCTCCAGAATCCCGATCAGGAGGGCACAGCAATCTTCCATTTTGGACATGACGGAAAATTCGCAGGCCAAGAGAACCAGCTCCACACGCTGCTTCAAGGTTTCCGGGCTCTCCGTCAATTCCTCGTACAGCTTGTACACCTCGGGGTTGCGTCCGCGGATCTGCTGCCACATGGTGATTTCGGGAAGAACATCCTCTTCAATAAGCGTAATCCGTCCCCAATGATGAATGGCCCGCAGCAGGCTGCCGTAAGCATCCAATATCTCATCGGCGAAGATAAACTCCTTGCATTGCAGCGAGCGCTTCAGGAATAAGGAAAACTCGCTCAGAAGCTTCTGCTGTTTAAGCAGTGCGGGATACTTCAGGAAGGAGGCGCGGATACCCTCCAGATAGTCGTCCCGGTCCACCCAGATGTCTCCCTCTATAATCAGACGCGTAACCGCCCGGTCATCACGCATGGCCAGCAAGTGTTCAATGTGGCCTTTGGACAACCGCCGTTCCTGGATGCGAATACCGTCCTGAATATAGTGATACGTGGACGAAGCAGGGCTCTCATCCTCCAGTACGACAATCAGGAGCAGATCATTGCCCTCTGTCAGCACGGAAAAGCCGCTGGCATTCCATAAAGCCACAATTCCCAGCAAGCCGCGCAATTGTGAAAGACCGGCAACAAGCTGCTCTTTTTGAGTAAGGATCTGGGCGTTCATTCATGTGTTCCCCCATTCATGCAATCCGTCCGTATGCAACCGGCAAACCGCCAATGGCAAGCCGCACGCTTTTACACATGTTTATTCTACGCGGGATTAACCTTTTCCTCCTTAAGATCACATGTTCGCAAAATTTTTTCGTGATCCTGTTTCATTACAATAAAAAACGGGCCGAGGAAAATCCCCAGCCCGTACTAAACGGTAAAACAATAAGAATTATGGCCGTTTCTCCAGCGTCTCCTTAATCAGCGGCCAAATACTTGCTTTCTCCTGCCCGCGGCTCCAGGAGGCTACTCCCGCCAGATCATAGGTTTTTACCAGCTCTATCCGCTTCTTCATGGATACCTCATCCTCGATCCAGATCCTCACGGTGGTGCTGCTGTCTTCCTTGTACTCCACATAATTTTGGCCGGATGCCTCATCCAGGGTAGGCTTCAGCTTTTTCTCTGCCAGCAGCTTGTCAATCGATTCCATGCCAACAGCCTTGGAGGTGACGGTGGTTTTGCCGTCCTTGGTTTTCTCTGTCCAGATCCGGGTGTAATACGGTACGCCTAACAGCAGCTTGGAAGCAGGAACGTCGTCCTCCTTCATAATCTGTACAATCCCCTTCTCCACCCACGGCAGAGAGGCCACAGAGCCCGCTACAGGGCTTGATCCCCAGTGCTCGTCGTAGGTCATGACCATCATATAATCCACCGACTCCGCCAAGGCTCTGCGGTCCAGGAACAGGGAATAGGTTTCGGAGCCGTCCTTCACCGTTACATCCACCGATACCACTGCCCCCTGCTCATGCAAAAAGGGTGTAAGCTCACGGATAAATTGGACAAAAACGGCCTTGTCTTTGAGATAGACATTTTCGAAATCCACATTGATGCCCTGAAGCTTGTAAAGCTGGACGAAGGACACAATCTGGCGGATCATATTCATACGCTTGTCGTAGGTGGACAAGGCCTCTGACGTCCGTTTAGGATCAAAACCGTTGTTGAACAGCGCCCATACCTGCAAATTCTGGCTCCGCGCCCACTGCATAAAGGAGCTGTCCGCGGTTTGCTTGATGGTCCCGCTGCCGTCGGCCAGCATAAACCATTGAGGACTAATCACATTCAGACCCGGCATAGGTCCATACTTGGTGGGGTCGGGAGTTTTGTTATACACCTGCTGCCAGGTTAAATTGATTTTGCCGCCTACAGGCTTCCATGGCACATACGGGGTTTCCGGTTTGGCAGGCTCCGGCAGCACCTCCGGCTGCTCCAAGGTCAGGTCCTGCTTACGCATATAGCCGGTATAACCGTTTTCCAACTGGACGAAAAACCAGTCCTCCGCATCCTTCCAGATCATCACCCGCTCACCCTGGGGCACATCGGTATAAATATCCGCCTTTACCGTAGGTCCGGCCCGCAGTGCACGGGTTTCATCGGGTTTATCCCCTTTCTGCTTGGCGGAAGCCCATGCGATAGCGTCCCCCTTCTTATGAACGATGACAGCGCCCGTATCGGATGACTGCCTTAGCTCAATGGGGTACAGCTCCTTGAGAGGCTCGATGGGCACATATACGGTATCTCCTTCTTTTTCAACGGGAAATTGAAGCTTGAAGGGTTTCTCATTAATGGTGCCGGTTAACTGGCTGGTCTTCAGCCGGATCACTTTATTGGCCGTGGTAACAATAACGGACTGGCTCTCCGCTTCATAATGAATAGTAGGATCGATTATAGTCCGAATCAGCTCGAAAGGAAGCTTCAGCCCGTCACCGCTGCCTTTGGCGGACGGCTTAAGCTCCTCGCCTTTATAGAATACGGGATTGCCCGGCTCGTTGAAGGTATAGTCTCTATGCTGGCTGCTGGGCCAATATACATGCCAATAATAAGCGGCAGCACCGGCAAGCGCGGCGGCAAATAACAACAGCGCAAAGGTCCGGAGCAGTCCTCTGGCGGACAGACGTCTGGCGGATCTCAAAACGTTTCGGTCACATCCTTCCTATAATGGTTAACAAAAAAGACATGCCCCGCTTATTGGAAAAACAGCGGCATGTCTATTATACTACACGATCCGACAAAAAGAAGTCACACAAAATCAGTGTTTGGTAGGATTCGCACATTCCTTGCACAGCCCGTGAACCTCAAAACGGTGCCCGTGAACGACAAAACCTGTAGATGCCGCGGCCATTTCTTCGACTGCGGAGAGGGGGGGGTACATGAAGTCCACCATTTTGCCGCAATTCTCGCATTGGGCATGATAATGATGGTCCATATTGGCGTCAAACCGGCTGGAATCATCGCCATAGGTCAGCTCCATAACCAGACCGGCTTCAATAAACACCTTGAGGTTATTGTAGACCGTTGCGACACTCATGCTGGGAAAACGCTCTTCAAGCGCCTTGTAGATATCATCTGCTGTAGGATGAGCGGTAGAATCCAATAAAAAAGAAAGAATGGCATGCCGTTGGGGGGTCATCCGTACCCCGGTTGTTTTTAATTTATCCAGGGCCTGTTCAAAACGATAATTCATACTTTCACCACCTAACAAGTATTTGTCAAGAGTCATTACTATGTTAAACTCATTGTACGGGTGGCGAAAAGTGATTGTCAACGACGTTCACCAATCTGTAAAGCTATTGGACAGGCAAATTAGTCTAAACTGTTAACGTAAATTTTATTGTTCGTGTCAATTTTGATTTGATGCAGGCCAGTGCCTAATATTCCGGTGATTTTTTTGCCTTCTACAGTCAGAGGCAGGTTCGTGTTGATGGAGCCGTACGAGGTGGAGCCTTTGACTTGTACGTCGGCCATAGCGGGAATATGCAGCTCGATGGAGCTGGTGGTATTTTTGAGGGTGTAGTCCCCGCCAACTTTGCCGACAGTAATGGAGATGGTTCCATTAGTGGCATTGGCCTTAATGCCCGCCTCCGCATCCACCACCGTAATTTTGCCGTTCAGTGTCTCGATATCCGCATCCCCTTGAACCCGTTGCACCTTCACCGCTCCGTTGGTGGTATCCACCTCCAGCTTTCCGCCCACAGCCATAGCCGTCACGACTCCATTGGTTGTTTCCACCGAGGCATCTCCCCCGATATCCGAAACATCCACCGCTCCGTTGGTGGTATCTGCCGTGATGTTCCCGTCAATGTCCGCTACCGTAATCGCTCCGTTGGTGGTTCTCACAATCAACACTTCTTTTACCGGCACATGCTCCGCAATGACCTTGCCGTTCAGAAGCTTCAGGTGATAATCCGCCTTAATGGCCTCCGGTACCGTAACCTGCAAATTGACCCGAGGCTTACGCTTATTAGGGAACCCGCCTGTATACTCCTTGGCGTTGGTCATAATCTTGAAGGTGCTGCCCCCGGAATAATCAATGGTGGATTCCTCTGCAATCCGGGCAGCTTCCGTTTCATCCACTTTATCCACCCACACTACAGCCTGGATGATCATGTCCTTTACATCGCCGCCGCGGATTTCCACACTTCCGTTGGGATTCTCCAGTTCTATCCGCTCTACTCCCTTGGGGAGGGGAATGGCCTGCTCGGGTTTATTGAAGCTGTACCCGCTTTCGGAGGAAAAGGACAAATTCAGGGTACTGATATTGAAATTCAAATTCCCCAGCCAATCCTTGGGCAGACGGTCAGCCTGGGTGATCCCTACCACCACGGCCGAAATCAGCACGGACAAAACCAGGCCGCCCCAATCCAGCCGGAAGGACGTTTCTTTTTTGCGGTAGATAAAATTAAACAGCAGATATTCAACACCAAGCGTAATTAAGAGTACCGGCCACCAATCCAAGAGCAATGCCATATATCCGGTGCCCCGGGTTTGATCCAGCAAAAGGAGCAGGCCCACCGACAAAAGCAGAAGCGCCGCTGTATACCGTCCCACCTTCAGCATGATTCCATCTCCTTCCCATCCTTCACCTGTAACCGGTCCCGATCAATGACTTATCTTTTTTTGGACTCATTCAAAAACAGCAAAAGCCCCACACCGATCAGCAGCACCGCGCCTACATAAGACCCCATAATCTTGAACAGGTCCTCCAGCCAGGCCGGTTTGGCGGAAACCAGAAACAGCACCACGCCGATTCCCATGAAGCCAATCCCAAACACCCCGGCATGAATTTGCTTGCCCAGTGCATCGGTACCTGCAGGCGAAGGCGGAATATGCCCTGCACGTACAGCCTTGCGGTAGGCGTTCACCTGGTCAGTGGATTGCAGCGCGTCGAACAGACTATAGAAATACGTTACCGGAATTAAACAGCCCAGAACCACAACCAGCGGCAAATAGGTATTCCCGCTGAAGTTGTTGGCTTCCGTGGCGAACACCATGGCGGCAATGTTGAAAATAAACATCAGCATGATCAACAGGCCCTTTTGCATCAAGCCCAAATAAAAGTGCCCCGTGCCGGGGACAAAAAAGGAAAACAGCCCCGCAAGGAACTTCCGTTTCAAGGGCAGGTTCAAAAACGGGTCCATACCCGGATACCCCATGTTGGGATAACCAAAAGGCTCCTGTGCCTGCTTGCCCATTGGGATACCCTCGTCGAAATAAGTGCGTCCCCCGGTATACGCGGGTCCGCTTTGCTCTGGAAAATCCATGTTTTATCCTCCTCTTGATATGTATTCACCGTTTAATTGAAGCTTCCAAACCACTGGCCTACAACCTGAAAGGCTGTCCCCAGTCTGCTAAACACATGGATTTCCAATGAGGCTTGATTCAGCGCCACCACAACCTTTAATGCGCCGCTGGCCACAAACAGATACGTAGCGGCAGCTGCAACCATGATGTTCACGATTTCGGATCGCAGGATCATTCTCCGCTTTACCGGCACTGGCTGGACCGTTCCGGATGTCCGCTGTTCCACCTCCAGCCTGGCTATCAGCTTGGAGGTAAAATCGTCAGTGAGAGATTCCGCAGCAGCGCTGTCGAGAAGAAGCTCCAGCCTTTCCATGTCCCTTACGCGGCGGGAGCACAACGGGCAAACCTCCACATGTGCGGAAATATGCTGCTTTTGCTCAGGAATCAGCCTTTGCTTCCGGTACTGTTCGAGCTGTCCGTCGTTGGGATGCACTGTCTTCATGTTGATCCACCTCCAGCCATCGTTCTTTGAGAAGCTGCTTCCCCCGATACAGGCGGGTTTCTGCGGTTTTCACCGGGATTTGCAAAAGCAGGGCGACTTCCGACAAAGCCATTTGCCTGTAGTGGTAAAGCACCA
Source organism: Paenibacillus mesotrionivorans (assembly GCF_046098205.1). Lineage (NCBI taxonomy): Bacteria > Bacillati > Bacillota > Bacilli > Caryophanales > Paenibacillaceae > Paenibacillus > Paenibacillus mesotrionivorans. The sequence goes on from NZ_JBJURJ010000022.1 coordinate 6,460, forward strand.
GCACCTCCCGGTATTTGGGCGGTAACCCGGCCAGGATGCCCGCTACGGTTTGACGCTCCTCGGACCGTACAGCCTCCGCCTCAGGCTCCTCCCGAGAATCGGTGAACCATCCCTTCAGCGTTTCCAGCACCGTTGTAACGGGGCGCCTCTTCTTCATGCGGAGATGATCCCGCACCGTATTAAGGGTTAGGCCATAAAGCCAGGTGGTGAATCGGGCATCTCCCCGGAAGTCCGGCAGATGCCGGTACAGCTTCAGAAAAACCTCCTGAGCCAAGTCCTCAGCCGTTTCCCGGATCTCCACCCGGCAGCGGATAAATTGGAAAACGCCGTTTTTGTGGCGGTCCACCAAAGCGGCGAAGGCGTCCATGCTGCCCTGACGGACCCGCTCAATCAGTTGTTCATCCGTCAGCTGCTCCATGCACTCACCTTCCCCTGCCGCGGCCATGTTTTTTACATCATTCTATTAGACGCCGGATTTCCGGCAATCCCTTCATTAAATCAAATTTTTTTAAAAAAAGTGTTTTCTTTCCGGGGGCTCCCCCAAAAGTAATCGGAATAAGCTTCGAAGCATTTGCTTCACTTTTGGGGGAATCGCTTACGCTCCGTATTCCACATACACTCCGGTAATAAACTTCAGCTCCCGGATTTCATCCGCAAGAAGCAGCGCCTTCATGCCCTTGGGCAGCTTGACGGACATGGTGACCCGCAGATCCACTTCATTTTCGTTGCGGTCATCTTCCTCCGTGGACAAGCGGATGATTACCACACCCTGCCGCTCCAGAAGAGATGAAATCTCATTAAGAACCCCATGTGTGCGGGTCGCATGGATTTTCAGCAGATAAACCCGCTTGGAGCTGAAGAACCGCTTTTCTACCGCATTCAGCATCCACAGACTGAGAAGCACCATAATAGTGCTGAGGATCGCCGGAAAATAAAATCCTGCGCCTGCAGCCAAACCAATGGCGGCAACCACCCACAAGGAAGCGGCCGTGGTCAGACCGGTGATGGAAAGCCCGTTGCGCAGGATAGTGCCCGCACCCAAAAAACCAATCCCGCTGATGACTTGCGCCGCCAATCTGGCCGGGTCCATATTGACGCCGGGCTGCTTGGCGAATTCGGGAAAGCCGTGGGCGGACAGCAGCATGATTAATGCCGATCCGAGGCATACCAGAATATGAGTGCGGAAGCCTGCAGCACTGCTGTTGCGCTCCCGTTCGAAACCTATAAGCCCGCCCAGTATAAGGGCGAGCATCAGCCGTCCGGCCATGTAAATCGGATCAAGATGCCAGGGACTCATGGCGCTTCAGCTCCTGTTCGCAGATGGTTTGCATTTCATTGTAAAGCTATATTATAGCAAGGGGGACCGGGAATAAAAACAGACCGGCAATTTTTTTGTTGCTCACAGTCCAAAAGTAGCCTACACTCTAGTTTAAAGGTTTCAATTAATCAGATTTCCACGAATGGAGTGTGCCATTTAACGTGACCAATCATATAGAGCGCCGCCAAGAAGTGCTGGTTTTTGCCGCCGAAACGGCCTTTCATCTGCCCCGCCTGGAAAGCGGCTTCTGGTTTCACCGGGATATGCGGGACAACCTGTATTATGCCATGCATCTGTACGCTGCAAGCACAGATCCGGAAGTAACCGTATCTTTTCCCAAGGATCAGGGAGCCCGGCTTGGCGAAGAAATACTGCTCTTAGTGCTGAAGCTTCAAATAAAAGAGCCAGATGCTCCTATGTACGGGCATTGGCCGCTGAATCTGGGGAATGACCCCTTTTCGGCGTCCCCCCATACCTTGCCCGTCGAGCTGTTGGGTTCGCTGATTGCCTGGTATCATCATTCCTTCGGGGCGAGAATGGGCATTGAGCTGCGGAGCGCCTTCGAGGAAGCTATGCGGCATGCCTATATGGGGGATTATTACCGGAAGCCGGTAGAATATTTTAACCACCATGAATCCAAATACATCGCCCAACAGATCATTTGGGGCGAGCTGTTTCGGGATGAGGCATTGGCGGCGGAAGGACAGGCCAATTTGCGTCTGCTGCTGGAAACCATCCAAGCTAATGGTATGAGGGAATACAGTGCTATGCCCTGGTTTTGGCATTGGGTCCAGTCCTTCTCCTGTGCCCGTGCGCTAGCCAAGGATGCGGATACGCTTCAGCTTCTCCATAATATGCTTGATTACCTGTGGGAAGTGCGGTCCCTTACTTACCTGAAGGGAGCATGGGCCGGCCCCCACTCCCGCGGTTTGGGCCATGATATCCCGGCTGACCGCAACACGCTGCTGGATTATGTGGAATATGGGGACTTTCCTTTGCCTGATTCCATTGCGCGCCTTGAGGCAGCGGGGATTTTGCCTGCATCGCCCTCTACGAAGGAAATCACCTTTGAAGCAGCAGCCAGAACCGATGTGCGGGAGGTGCGGCGCCTGATTCCGATTCATCCGCAAAATCTGGCGGAGGGCTGCTTGCACAGCTATACATTTATGACTCCGGACTTCGCTGTAGGCGGTGTGTGGGAACGTGCGACGGAGTTTGATAACGAGCAGCACCGTTGGGACGTGACCCTGCCCGCAAACCGGGACGGAAGCGTTAATAAGGCGTATTTTTTCCGGCCCGGCAACGGGTTTTCCGAAGGGGATTATCGGCATGAGGGCGGTCTGTCCCAGGTACTGTTACACCGCAATGCGGCAGTGTCCTTGTTTGCACCGTCTGAGGAGCCCGTGAAAGCGGAGCTGATCCTTGGTGTGCTGCCAAAAGGGGATTGGCTGTTCGGCGACCGGCAGATGGCCGGATTGGTGGGGGATGTGTATCTGGTGGTGCATATTATGAATCCTTATACCTGTGTGGAAAATGAAGAGCGGGGCTGCATCGAAGTCAGGTCCGAAGGCGGCGCAAACGGCGTGGCTGTGGAGGCCTTTACCGCCGGGACCGCATCAGCCCGCGGATGGGGCAGCTTGACCGAGGTGGCTGCCGCGGCAAGCAGCCAAGCGCAAGAGGGGCTGTTCAGCAGCATGGACGGAGTCCTTCAATTTACCGGCAAAACACTTGCAGACGGCACGGAGCTCCGGCTGGATATCTCAACGGGCGGGTCCGTAAAGCTGCGGACCATCAATGAAAGCCCGGTGTCCTTCGAGGGGTACACAGTGGCTTTATAGGCTGCCGCCGGCATCTCCGGGCGCTGCCTGTACGGCGGGCTTCGCGACCATCTCGTTCAGCGTAAGCCCGCCGATGGCGGGATGCTGCCGGATGGTCTCAAAGCCAAAGCGGCCGTACAGGGCCATAGCCGGCTCATTGATGGACACCGCCAACACGGCGGTGTCCAGCCCATCGGCGGCGGCAAGCTCCAGCACACGGCGCAGCAGGGCCGATGCAATGCCGCGGCGGAACATGCCCGGCTGGACCATCATGCGGCAGATATGCAGCCGCTCCGGCCCGGGCGGAGCCGCCAGCAGAGAGGGCTGCTCCCGCTTCAGTGAAACCGCGCCGGCCAGCCCTTCCTCCGTGAAGAAACCATAATAGACCTCTCCCGAAGCCCGCACGGACTGCGGGGATTGCAAAAGAGGCGGAATGTCGGCCAGGCCGACCAATTCCGCCTCTTTGTTGTATGCAGCCGCCTGAAGGGCAAGGAGCTCCAGCATCTCTTGGGTATTGTCCAAATCGATAAGCCGGACCATGTGTCTTCACTCCTGTCAGCTGTTGCTTAATACCTCAAGAATAAGCTTGTTGGCCAAAGCCGGGTTAGCCTTGCCCTTGGAGGCCTTCATTACCTGGCCTACCAGGAAGCCGATGGCCTTTTCCTTGCCGGCCTTGAAATCCGCCACGGATTGAGGATTGTCCGCCACGACCTGCTCAACGATGGATTTAATAGCCCCTTCGTCGCTGATTTGGACCAGCCCTTGCTCCTCTACGATCTTTTCCGGATCCTTGCCGGTTTCCAGCATGCCCTTGAAGACGGTTTTGGCGATTTTGCCGCTGATGGTTCCCTTTTCAATCAGGGAAATCATGCTTCCGAGGCTTTTTCCCGTTACCTTCGTTTGGGCAGGGTCCAATCCGTTGGCGTTCAGGTAACCCAGCAGGTCGCCCATAATCCAGTTGACGGCTGCTTTGGCATCGGTGGTGTATTGGAGACTTTCCTCAAAAAGATCAGCCAAGCTCTTGGAGGCGGTAATGACCTCGGCATCGTAGCCGGACAGTCCCAGCTCTGCCGTATAACGGGCCTTCCGGGAATCCGGAAGCTCGGGAATGCTGCCGCGGACACGGTCCTTCCACGCATCGTCAATATGCAGGGTCACCAAATCCGGGTCCGGGAAATACCGGTAATCATGGGCCTCCTCCTTGCTCCGCATGGAGAAGGTTTTGCCTTGGGCGTCATCATAACGCCGGGTTTCCTGAACGATTTTGCCGCCGGAACGGAGCACCTCCGCCTGACGGATTTCCTCGTATTCCAGCCCCTTCTGCACACCGCGGAAGGAGTTCATGTTCTTCAATTCTGCTTTGGTGCCGAACTGCTCCTGGCCGTAAGGGCGAAGGCTTACGTTGGCGTCGCAGCGCAGGGAGCCCTCCTCCATCTTCACGTCGGACACTTCGCAATACTGCATAATAGTGCGGATTTTCTCCAGATAAGCTCTGGCTTCCTCCGGGGAGCGCAGGTCCGGCTCGGAGACGATCTCAATCAGAGGAGTCCCCCCCCGGTTAATATCGACGAGAGAGGCATAACCGCCGTCCACGTGATTCAGCTTGCAGGCATCCTCCTCCAGGTGAACCCGGGTAATGCCGATGCGCTTTTCCACACCGTTCACTTCAATATCGATATACCCGTGTTCGCCGATGGGCTTGTCAAATTGCGAAATCTGATAGGCCTTGGGCAGGTCGGGATAAAAATAATTCTTCCGGTCGAATTTGCTGACAGAGGCGATCTGGCAGTTCAAGGCCATTGCCGCCTTCATGGCATACTCCACCGCCTGGCGGTTCAGCACCGGCAGCACGCCGGGATGTCCCAGGCAGACGGGGCAGGTGCGGGTATTGGGCTCGGCGCCGAAGGAGGTGGCGCAGCCGCAGAAAATCTTGGTTGCGGTATGCAGCTCCACATGGACCTCAAGGCCAATGACGGTTTCATACCGGGTTGCGGATGTGGTGGTCATACGGTTGCCTCCTTGATGTCGGCGGCCAGGGAAGGACGCAGGGTATGGTAAGCGGTGTTCTGCTCAAAGGCATGGGCTGCACGCAATACGGTTGCTTCATCCAGCGCCTTGCCGATAATCTGCAGGCCTACCGGCAAACCGCCGCTGTGGCCGCAGGGAATGCTGATGGCGGGAATGCCAGCCAGGTTCACCGGAATGGTGAGAATATCGTTGAGATACATGGTCAGCGGGTCGTCCACCTGTGCCCCGATGGGGAAAGCGGTGGTCGGAGCCGTAGGCCCGATAATTACATCATAATTTTGGAACACCTTCTCAAAATCCTGGCGAATCAGGGTCCGGACCTTCTGCGCCTTCAGGTAGAAGGCGTCATAATAGCCGGAGCTCAATGCGTAGGTGCCCAGCATAATCCGGCGTTTCACCTCGGCGCCAAAGCCTTGGCTGCGGGATTTTTTGTACAGGTCCAGCAGGTTCTCGGCATTCTCGGCGCGGACGCCGTAGCGGACACCGTCATAACGGGCCAGGTTGGAGGAGGCCTCCGAGGAAGCCAGGAGATAATAAGTAGCGACGGCATATTCCGTATGGGGCAGGGATACCTCTTCCCATACGGCGCCTAAGCTCTCGTAAACCTTGAGGGCAGCCAGCACCGATTCCTTCACGGCCGGATCAACACCGGCTCCCAGATATTCCTTGGGAACCGCAATGCGCAATCCCTTCACATCACCCGTAAGAGCAGAAATGTAGTCGGGAATCTCCACGTTCAGAGAGGTGGAATCCTGCCCGTCATGTCCCGCAATGGCCTGGAGCACGTAGGCGGCGTCCTCCACATTTTTGGTCAATGGACCGATTTGATCCAGGGAAGAGGCAAAGGCCACCAGACCATAACGGGATACCAGGCCGTAGGTAGGCTTTAATCCCACAATGCCGCAATAGGAGGCCGGCTGCCGGATGGAACCGCCGGTATCGGAGCCCAGGGAGAAATAAACCTCGCCTGCGGCTACAGCAGCTGCCGAACCGCCGCTGGAGCCGCCGGGTACATAGGCTGTATTCCAAGGGTTATAGGTGGGATGGAACCCGGAGTTTTCGTTGGAGCCGCCCATGGCGAACTCGTCCATGTTGGTTTTGCCCACCAGTACAGCTTGGGCGTTCTTCAGCTTGGACACGGCCGTCGAATCATAGATAGACTGGTAGTTGGCCAGGAATTTGCTGGCGCAGGTGGTCAGTGTACCCACCGCGGTCATGTTGTCCTTAATGCCTGCGGGCAGACCAAACAGCAGTCCCCGGTCGCCGCCGTTCTTCAGCTGCTTGTCCAGCACGGCAGCCTGTGCCCGGGCATCCTCCTCATATAGATGAAGAAAAGCGGAAACCTGGGGCTCCACATGGGCAATCCGCTGGTAAGAGGCGTCCACCAGATCAGTGACGGACAATTCCCCGCCCGTTAGCTTGTCATGCACTTCCTGCAATCGCAAATCAAACAATGACACGTGTAACCCTCCTAAGGGCTTTCTGTAAAGAAAGCCTGCATCGTAAGCATCAACTGTTTTCGCGGGAGCGAAAACTGGCATCGTAAGCATAAGCTAGGGCTTTCTGTAAAGAAAGCCTGCATCGTAAGCATAAGCTGCATTAAACCTCCGCTAATTTCGCGGAGCGGAAATTCTCCTTATTCCAAAACCGCCGGAACCTTGAATTGGCCGTCCTCTTCCTCCGGCGCGTTCAGCATAGCGACCTCTACGGGAATCGAAGGCTTCACTGTGTCCTCCCGCATGACGTTAAAAAGAGGCACCGCATGGCTGGTCGGCTCCACACCCTCCGTATCCAGGGCATTCAGCTGCTCTGCATACTTCAGGATGGCGTTCAGCTGGCCGGCATACACGTCCTTCTCCTCCTCAGTCAGCTCCAATCTGGCCAAAGCGGCGACATGCTCCACATCTTTTACAGTTATGCTCATCACTGCACCCCATTTTTCTCCAAAATACTTCATTCCATTATAGCCTACCGGAAAAATGAACTCAATTGCCGATTTCCAAAACTTCCGCCAGCCCCATGCTTACCTTAGTTAAGCCTCTTCCCAGTCTCCACCAGTATGGTCCATTCTAACGGCGGCCAGCGCCGCTATTTGCCACAAAAACGGCTTTTCCTATTTCTAACGGCGCCAGAAGACGCTATTTCCCCCAAACCACCCCATTTTGCCTCCCGTCAGCTCAAATAAAGGCTCCTGCCTCCGTTAGAATTCCAGCACCGCCATTTTCGGCATAATAACGGCTTCTGTGTCCGTTAGATTTTCAGTCCTAGCTCCGAGTCCTCTACCAGTTGCCCACCCCCCCAGCCGAAAAATAAAAAGCCGCCCCCATCTCCGGGAACGGCTCAACCCATCAAACAATCTTAAATCCAGGCCTTCAGCCCCACCTGGCGGATAAAATCCTCTCTGCTGATGACTTCCTTGTTGCTATCGCCATCTGCAGGGGGATTCTCCTCAGGGTCACCGTTCATCAGCCGGCGGAATAACGCTTCATTATGAGTAGCCAACGCAAAATCGATCAGCGCCTCCCGCTCAATCCGCTCCGCCTCCTGGGAAAGCAGCAGTTCCTCGGTCTCTATATCACTGCCCGTCACGAAAAAATGCTTATTCGTTTTGGGCACGCGAACCACATATTCGAATACATTATCCGGATTCCGGTCATACGCAATGATGTATCCGTGCTCTCCAATAGGCAGGTTTTGTTCAAAGCTGTCGGCGACAATAAATACCTTTTGACCCAATGGCAGCATACCGACTCCTCCTTTGCCTGGCCCGGATTAACCGCGCACAGTCTAGTAGCCTATGAATTTGCTTCTTATGTTACTAGAAAAATCCGGTTGTGTCCAATTGAAAGATTCGCACAAAAAAAGCGCCGCTTCCGTAAGGAGGGCGCTTGCTCTACTCCTATGTGCGCCGCCCTGTTCTGCGGACGGTGAAATAATACACAATTAAAGGAAGCGGGGCGTGGATTAGTCCCCAAAGCCCCCATAACCAAGGGAAACGGCCTCTTTTGCGGGCATCGATAAAAAGATACAGCGCTTGTGCGATCAGAATCGGCAATGCGAGTATAATAGCCCAAACTTGTGCATCCGTCATCCTTCCCTCACCCTTTCCTTTTCTTTTTCCTTATAGGCCAGGATAGCCGGGAGTAAAAAGCCTGCCCCATACAACACCATAAACAGCATCGGCATCTTAAACAGCATAAGCCCCATTACACCAAGGAGTGAGCAGGCGGCAGCCAAAAAAAGCAGCAAATCTCCCACGAACCGTTTGCGCAGCATACGCCGCTGCTCTTCCAGCCGCGCAGCGAAGGCAGCGGAGTCCGGCTCGGTTATGGAAACCGTCCGTTCCAATGCATCCAGACCGGAGCGCAGGAGCTCCGCCAGCTGCTGCTCCTCCTTCTCCGCAGAAAGATTTTCGTCCTTATTCATGCTTCCAGCTCCTTTCGCAAGGCCCTTACTCCGTTATGGACCCTGGACTTCACCGTACCTGCGGGAATCCCGAGAATTTCCCCGATTTCCTCGTAGGCATATCCGTAATAATGCTTCAATATAACAGACACACGATGCTCCTCATCCAGTGCGGCAAGGGCCTCCCAAATTTCCGTACCGGTTTCCTCCATCTGCTGCGCCTGCCACTTCAGCTTACGTACGGCTTGCTCCTGCTCCAGCAGAAACCGTTCCCTTTTTTGCTTGCGGGTATAATCGATGAATAACCGGGAGGCGATGGTCATCATCCAGGTGGAAAATCGGGATTTCCCGTTGTACAGCCGGATTTTCTCCATGCAGCGAAGCATGGTTTCCTGCGCCAGATCCTCCGCCAGATAAGGCTGCAGGGTGATTTTAACCAGATATTTAACCAAAAAGGTATAGTGAGTCTGAAGCAGGATTTGCATTGCTTGTTTGTCTCCGCGCCCGGCCTGCTCAATGAGCCTGCTTTCCTCGCCGTCCTGCAAGAATATCACCTGCTTTCTTGAACCCGCGGTAATTCGACTATAATACGACTGCCGGACAGAAATCGTTCATGCCGCCCATCAATAAAAACAGCCCACTCCCAGTTTTGAACGGTGATCCGCAACAGAGCCACTTTTGTCAAAGTGTCCCTCCTTGCGGGTCACAGTCCAGTTTAACTGGCGGCGGGCTGCCTCGAAGCTTACAGCACCAGCTCGGCACTGCTTTTTACCGTCCAATATACAGGCTTTAATACATTGTACATCCGGGGATACCGGACCTCAATAATCATCACAACACCGGGCCGGTTCAAGGTCACGGCATAGTTATAAGCAGGCTGCTCGTACCGGTACGGAAAAGTTTGTTCCGTCCCGATCACCTCCAGTGCCAGCACCGATACCTGCCCCTGCAGGAACGTATCCGGCAAGGGCACCAGCCCTTCATCCAGCCGTAGATTCTCCCGCAGGTACAGAAGGGCCGTCTCCCTGGCCGCATCCTTGTCCAGATCCACCCTACCCTGCGCCAGCAGCGTCTTGTCCACGGCTTGGGCTCCCGCATGGGCAGCCCGGTTAACCCCGTGCTTCAGATCAAAATACTGGTGCATGGCTAATTCCTCATCGGCCTGCAGCGCAAACAATGCCATGCAAAACGCAACCAGCAAAATAAACAGCAGAAGCTTGTTCATGGCACATATTCGCTCATTTTCATCCCAACCGCTCCCATCCGGTCCGAGCTTCCCGGGGAGCTGATTCCAAGAAGCCGGTCGACGCCGAACAGGTTGCCGTAGGGATAGGTAATCACCAGGCGCAGGCCCTCCCCCCGGGGAAGAGGACGGTCCGGGTCCATCGGGTCCCGTCCGGATTGGGCCGTTACCGTATAAGTCAGCTCATCCCGGTTAAACCCCACTTGGACCAGCCGTTCCCGGGAGGCCTCCAGCATGCTGCCGTCAATATACCCGTAGGCGCCGCTGGCACCCACCTCCAGGAGATAATCCGTTTCCTTCTGCAGCATGGCTTGGCGGAGAATAAGAATATGGCGGTAAACAGGGGAAAACATCAGCCACACCAGCATCAGCGAAAACAGCAGAAACACCAATATTTGCTTCATCGTATCAAGGGTTCAGCCGTTCGATAACGGGATGAACCCTGCCCCCTCCATCCCGCACCCGGCTTTCCATACCGTCAGGGCCTCCAATGGATGCCTGGTAGATTAGTACAATTACCGCTGTCAGCAGCAGCACAACCAGCAGTTCCTTCATAACACGACCCCTTCCCCTCTGCTCATCACGGCGATATCAAGGAGGTGATCTGCGAGTTAATGGACGAACCCTTGCCCTCAATTACGGCCTTGGTGCCGGTAGACGGCGCGGTGATTACTGTGGTGAACATCACCACAACCACGATTAACAACATAACGGTCATCAAAATATTGCGCATGAAAAATCCTCTCCATTCATTACGGGTATATGGTCTTAATTCAAACCCTGAAACAAACGCTGCCCTTCCTGAACCCAAGGGTATATAAAAATTTGAAAGGTATACATGATGGGAAGGGCCGCAATGACGAACAGCGCATATGAAGCGGATTCCTTGCGGCTGTCCCGCAGAAGCTCCAAACGCTCCTTGCAGTCATCCACCCGCCGTCTGAGCAAATTGTAATAGGCTTCATTGTCGTACAGCCTTAAATAATTCAGCGTTTCGGCAAAGCCGTATCCCTCCTCCGTCCCCAACCGGAGCCGGAAGTGTTCGATAGCCGTTTCCGCATCCTGATACCACTCATTAAGCAAAAGCTGCCAATCCTGCCTGATCAGACGGGTATACGTCATGCAGCGCATCAGCTTCCCGTGCAGGGGAAGAGGAGAAGCGGCAAAGTACAGAAGCTGCCGGGAAACGGCGTAAATCTCCTCCATAATAAAATTGGCTCTCCGCTTCTGTAATTGCTCCAGAAACGGGCGGTCCAGCCACAGACAGAACAGCAGTCCGGCCAGCACAGCCATAACCGCGTAGGGGGATATACTCAAGAGCTGTGCCACCACATCCCGCAAAAACCACACCGCCAGCAAAAGCAGGAGAGTAGCCCCCAACGCCGCCCTTCTTCCCAAACGGTACCATACCGGATGTATCCGCAAGCCCGCAGCCGCCAACAGCTGCCTCCGCTCCGCATCCCGTTCATTCCCGTCCCGTCCCGGCCTAATCCCCAGCAGCAGGGCTAGCCAATCCGGGGGATCAGATTGAGGTCCGCTCCCCGAACGGGCGCGGAAGCGCATAACCCGGGCAGGTCTGGATATCCCTTTCAGTAAATACAGGAGGGCAGCATAGCAGGTGCATGCCAGCAGCATAAGCAGCCCCGCCAGCACACCATACATCGTAAGCTGTTCCATTCCATGTCCCCCTCCTTACACACGCCTGATGGACAAATAAATCCCCATCAAAAGCGAGCCGAACATCAGCACAACCGCATTAAGGAGCATGTTTTTGCCCTCGGAGCTGTAAAAGTAAAAGCGGACAGAATTTTCATAGTTGAGCTTCAGGTTTACACCCATAAACAGCGCCAGAAAAAATGCGGGTGAAAAGCTGGCCAGCCGGATCTCCAATAGACGGTTCCGGGCACGCTGATCAAAAAGCTGGGCCCGGCGCATATCATCGATGAGCTCCTTCAAGCCCGAGGCCATATTCAAGCCCTCCTGCAGACCCAGCCGCATCAGATTGGCGAAATAATGGGCCCAGATATGTCCATGCTCCAGCTCAAAAATACGCAGAGCATCCTCCGGCTCCCTGCCTGCCGAAAGATTCCGCTGCAGCTGCTGGAAGCTGGGCTTCACGGAATAGGCCAGCCGGTCCTCGGCAATTACAGCCTGCAGCACATTGCGGAGATTGGGATGCTCCGTCAGCAAAAGCTGCTGGTAAAACACCTCGGCGGCAGGTAAAAACTGCAGCCGGGTGCGGAGTTGCCGGGAAAGCAGCTTAATCCTGAGTACCAGGTATGGTGCAATTCCGCAGACCGGCCCCAACACCGCCACTCCTTTCAGACTCTGGAAGAAAAACACGCCCAGAATGATCCCAGTCAATAACAGAAGCAAACAACAGGTGACAAATGCGCTTACAGACGGGAAGAAGCGGGTCACCTCCATCATGTCCTGAAGATGCCGACGGAAGGGGAGCCGGTGGAAGAACCGTTCTGCGGCAATTTTTTCTTTGCCGGAGGACAGCCGCGAACGGGCGGCATGCCGGTTTCCTACAACCAGCGCAAGACGCCGCAGCGTAATGAACAGCAGCATAAACAATAAGAGTGAAAGCGAACCCTGCAGGCTGGTCAGAAGCACCGGTTCATTCCTCCCTTCTCCCGGAGCCGCTCCAGCTTGGCATACCCCTCCGGGTCGGCCTGCCGGATTCGCTCCCTGGACCGTTGGGACAGCCCAAGCGGGTACTGCCAACTCCCGGCAGCGGGATCGTACCGGACCCAATCGCTGACCGTAACAGCCCCTTCGGCAAAGGAAAACTCACCGATACGGGTAATCCGGCGTTTCCCGTTAACCAACGCCATCTCGATTCCGATCTGGGTGACATATTGGGCAATCCGCCGGACCAGCCTGGCCGGCTCCATAGCCCGGTTCTCCATCAGGCACATATCCGCTATGGCGTCCGGCGCATCCTCCAGGGCACTGGCATGGACGGTGGTCATGCTGCCCTCATGGCCCCGGGTGCAGGCCCGGACATACAGAGCGGCATCCTGATCCCGGATTTCCGCATGGATGATCCGTTTGGGGGATTGCCGGAGAGCCAGCTTAAACGCCTGTGCGCCGTCATGCCGGGGATCATCCTCGTTGATTTCGTATTCCACACAATTCTTTTGCGGAAAGTCCCGCTTGATCCGCAGCTCGTACCGGGATTCGATGGTTACCAGCCGCTCATGGTCGGGCATCTCCCGGATCAGCGCCTTGATAAGGGTGGTTTTGCCCGAATTGGTGGAGCCGGTAATCACCAGATTGAAGGAGGCCCGCACCAATATCCGCATTAGCTCCGCCACCTCCTCCGGGAGTGTTCCGGTTTCAGGCCGGGACAATTCCTCCAGGTCGAACAGGGCTTGGGAATAAAACCGGATAGTCAGCGTAGGAGACGAGGTAAAGCCCATGCCCGTCATGGTGACCCGCGCCCCGTCCAGCAGGGTGACCTCCGCCCATTTTTTGCGGACATGGAGGGAGTCGCCGTTAAACAACACCAGATTCTGCTGCAGACGCTCCAGCTCCTTGGCAGATTGAAGCTTCACCGGCGATAGGGCGGGGTTTCCCTGCCGCACCTCAAATATCTGCTCGCCGATGACCTGAATCTCCTCCAGCCCGGACCTGTGGCGAAGCACCGTGTCCAGGACATTCCACCCGATCACCTCCGCAAAAGCAGCCTCGGCGAGGCTGGTGTACCGGGTGGAGGGCGGCGGCGGGCGGTGGATTCTTTTCTTGGCCAAAAGATCCACAATCATGCCCATAATAGCCCGGCGGGCAGGCTCGTAGCCGATGACAGCCCTGTTCAGGGTATCCGTGTAGATCCGGCGCTCCTCCTCCGTTTTCCCCCGGGGGGCCGCCAGCTCCTTGCGGATCTCGTCCATCAACACCCGGAACCAGCTGTCCTCCCCTTCCTGGCCGGGAGACCCGCCTCCGCTCCTGCGGCTTTTTTCCTCCTCCAGTTGGCGTCGTTTGTCCGCATAGGAGAGGACTGAAAACCGTTGTTCCATATTAACCTCCTTATAGGGAACCGCAGCATGGGCTGCAGTCTCATATTCATTGGTTCCTGCGTGGGGTCCGCCCTCCCAGGAAAAGCCGGCTTTGCCGTCCGAGCAAAGCCCATATCCCTTCCCCAGAAGCCGGCTCCTTGGGGGAGACCCCCAGCTCAGCGCACAGGGACAGAAGCGCCTGGGTAATCCCATCATTGCCGCCGATATATTCAGCCAGCCTGCCCTGGCCCAGCAGCCGCCTGAGCTCCGGGTCCGCCTTCACCACAGCCGCAAGACGCATGCCCGTTTCCTTGGCCGCATCCTGCGGGGTCAGGCCGTCGCTGCGGTTATGCTGTGTGACCGCCAGCAGGAACTGTTCGGAGCTCACACCGAACATGGGGGCCATCTGCTTTAGGCCACGGTTTACGTCCTCCTGGAAATGCCCCAGCTCCGTGGATGTGACCAGAATACGTTCATCCGCCTGCATCAGCGCTGCAAGCGTGGCGGCGTTATCCCAATAGGCATTGACTTCCACCACACATCGCGGAAAACACTGCGTGGCGATGTCCAGCAGATGGCTGATATCCTCCGGCTGAAAAAACTCCGCCTGCTCCCGCTGGAGCGAGCCAAACAGAACGTGAACACCTGGTACTCCCTTAACCTGTACCATGCGGGACTTCAGGAAACCGGGGGTCAATCCCCCGGAGCGCATTTCCGCCCGGATCTGGTCCACCCCGGGTGGGCAAGGATCTAAACCCGCATAATGGTGCAGCTTTGAGCTTTTCAAATTCAGGCATAGATGCCCCACCGGTTCGCCTGACAGCCGGGCCAGCAGGACCGCAGTGCCAAAGGCCACTACCGTGGTCCCGATATTGGGGGTGGAGCCGGTAAACACAATCAGCTTCCCGTTTCCGTTCATGGCTTCTCTCCTCCTTCCTCCTCCGGCTTGGATGCGGACAGGAAGGCGATTACCAGCTTGTTCTGCTTCGTTCCGCAGGCTTCGTCGATCACGCGCCATTGGTCCTCGGTCAGGTTCAAATTCAGCTGCTCCGCCTTACCATTGGCATCCCTACGGGAGGTATACAGCTTCTCCTTGTCGTTATTCACCTTGGCGATAATGCTCGGCTCCTTGGGATCATCCACCTCCGTATTGGCGGAGGACTTGATGGAGGCCACCGTTACCGCCTCCTCCAGCAGGCGGACCGTGCCGCTTTTGCCGGTAGCATAAACCGCCACCTGGTCCCCCGCCCGGATTCCTCCCGGAATGGACAGCACATATTCCTTGGGGACGGGAAAGGTGGCTTGTCCGGGAGCGGGCAGCAGGGAAAACCGGTCTATCTTCCAATCCAGGATTGGCTCACGTGTTCCCAGGGGAACCAGCGCCCATTTGCCCACAGCGGACTCCACCGTCTCGAGCATGCCTGGACGCAGCCCGCTTTTGACAACGGTGACCAGCTCCAGCATCCCTGCCTCCAGCCGGGTTCCGGCGGGAATAAAATCCTTCGGGGCTACAATGCGCACCGTTTGCTGCAGCTCCACCTGCCGGATTAAAATCATGTACACACCGTAGACCAACAGCACTGCCAGCAATCCCGCCACAAGGCTGTAGCCTAAATTTCTTCTTCTGGTCAACGCTCCCTCTCCTTTATGCCGGACGAAAAAAAGGACGCAAACCGGGGAAATTCCCAAGTTTGCGTCCTTCGCAAAACTAATGATCCGTTTATTCAAGTGAGGTTATCTTATCAGACATGCCCGGAATACGTCAAGTAAATATTTACAGTATTACCGGATAAAGCTTCCGCCGTATAGGTAGCGGTATGCCCAGGTTTTCCCCTCGATGGTGTCGATGCGCACTCCGCCGGATTCGGGCGAATAGGTATGCAGCATCTGGCCGTCGCCCAGGTAGATGGCCACATGGGTCACTTCCTCGGTCATGGGATTGACATTGGCATAGTCCGAGGCTTTGGAGCCGGCGTAGGACATAAAGAACATCAGATCGCCGCGTTTGAGATTCTTCCAATCCATCTCAATTCCGCCCAGCTCCTGGACGTATGCAGCCTGACCGCGGGAGTCGGCAGGAATGGCAGTGCGGTCACATTCCAGAAGGCCTGCAGCACAAAGTCAGAGCAGTCAAAGGTGGTAATGTCAAACCGGGTGGAGCCGAACTCATAAGGCGTGCCCATATACTTCATGCCTTCAGCGATAAAGGCTTCAATCAGGTCCGACTTGCTCAGCTTCATTTTGTAGACGTTGGTATTCAGCTTTATGTATTTGGTGCCGGCGCTGGCATACCCCTCGACACCTGCGGCATCTCTGACTTTAAACCAGCTGTCATTGGCCTTCTCCAGAACCAGCAGCTCTTCGCCCTTCGTGAGCATACGGACAACATCGCCTGAGGTGGAAGGGGCTTTTCTCATATTCACACCGTAAATGACTTCTGCGTTACTGGTGATCTCTATGTATTTGTCACTGGCGGAGACAAAACCTTGTTGGCCGTTCTGATCCTCAATCCGGTACCAGTAGGGGTTTATTTCATCCAGGACCTTAACTGTTTCGTTTTTCTTGAGCAGCCGGTAGAGCGTACTTGAGGTTGAAGGCTGGGACCGGAAGCTGACGCCAGCGATTACCTTGCCCTTCGTGGGGACCTCGTCCTCGGCGGCTGCTGCGGTGAGGGGAAGAAGCATAATGAGGAAGGTGACGGCAAGAAGCAGAGACAGGGTGCGTTTCATCATGTGGAACCCTCCATTAGGTATAATGTCGAAGTCATCGAAAGAGCACTCTTCCGGCCGAAAGAGTGCCCCTGAGGGTATCTTCTGTTCGGCAGCTGGCAGGCATTCCGCTTAAGCGGGGCAGCCCCTGTAGCTTTGCGTCACCGGCTTTCGCCGGGTTTGCCTTTATCGGAAAACCGGGTCGTCGATGTCTTCGTAATCCCATTATAAATTGAGGGGGTACTTGTCGAATATAGAGCAACAGACTCGATTTATGTCATTTCCTTCATGCCCCGGTACCTATTGACACACTGAAAAATTTTGGAAACTTTGTGGTGCTTTAGCCTCCGGTGGATTCAACTCCTCCTGCCTACCCGCCGTATCAAACAGCATCTTCTTGCGGAATTCATTAGGGGAGCATGCCTTGAATTTGCGGAACATCTTGTAGAAGTGGGCCATGTTGGACATCCCCACCTCTTCCCCGATCTGGGAAATGCTCAGATCCTTGGTAAGCAGCAGCCGCTCGGCCCGCCTGATTTTTTTGAGGGTAATATAATCCACGAAGGAAATCCCCATGGTTTTTTTGAAATACTTCACAAAATAATGGTAGCTCATATTAGCCAGCTTGCAGGCTTCCTCCACCTGGAGCTTGTCGCTCAAGTGTATATCGATGTAATCCAGAACCGGACGCAGCCGGATAATGTCGGAATTCTCCCGGGACGGGATGACCTTCCGTGAATCCGCGCGGAGCAAAGATAGAATGATCTGCTTGATCTGGATGCTGATGGCGATTTCGTAGCCGTCCTGCTTGGCCAGAAATTCCTCGTTGATGGATTGGATGCAGCGGGCAACCGTCTGCCGTACCTCATGGTTTTCCTGGAATATGTAATTCAGCCTGCTAAGAGGGACGGAAGGATCGGCAAAGTAGCGGTAATAAGGCAAACCGCTGTTTTCCAGATGCTCCTGGATATCAAATTGAAACACCAGATAAGAGCCGTTGTCGCAGGGATAATCCGTGTGCAGCTCATTAGACCCGATAAGAATCAGCTCTCCGGGCTGCAGGACAACGGGGGTTTCGTTGAGATAGAAGCCGTAGCGCCCCTGGAGCATCAGAATCAGCTCGATTTCCTTATGGTAATGCCAGCGCGTCACCTTCTGGTACGGCTGGCAGGAACGGACGGCATCAAAAATTTTCACCGCCAAAAATGGATGCTGGTACTGTATATTTTCCCGAATAGATTCCATAAGCGCCTCCGCATTCAAACCCTGTTGTTCTTTATTGTAACATAAGCATCCTGCGGAATAATACGGAGAAGCCTGAAGCGTTTTCTTTTCTGCCCTGCATTGTCCATTTTCCAGGAAATGCACAAGAATGTCCGTTCTCTTCCTCCCGGAAGCCTGCTATAATTAGAGCATGACAGACTATTACGGAAGAGCAATAAGCGGAGGACAGCGTATGGAAAGGCGTTTTGTGGCTGAAGCGGTTATGCTTGCGATATACGGCCAGCTCCTGGTGCCGGCTCAGCCGGTTGAATATGTAATGCCCTACTCCAGCCTGATGGAGCTTTATGATTTGTTGGAAAGTCCCGAGCCCATTATGTCTATGGAGGAGGATGACACCTATGTGCGCACATACATTAAGGGCCTGATCGGCTTTTTCGAGGAGCCCTTGAACAAGAAAAAAATTGAGCGCGCCTTGGTTTCCCCATGGAAAAAAAGCCCTGGTCTTCTTGTGAACCAGCGGGTTACCGTGACGGTGGTATATGCTCTGGAGAATGCCGAATACGGGGAGAGGTTTGATCCCATCGAGACCGATCTGATTCTTCTGTCTCTAAGAGAAAAGCTGCCTATTCTTACAGATCAGCTGGAATTTGTGGATAAGGTGATTCACGCCTCCATACCTGTGCAGGTATTCGACATTGAGGATTTCGATTATGCCGTTGAAGCGGATGTACCGATGGAGTTTTAGAAGAAAATCCCTGGCCCTGACAGTTATGTCAGGGTTTAATTATGCCCCGGAACCGCCTGTAAGCAGGCTTTCCGGGGTTTTTGATTTTTTCCGCGGCCCTCACTCAGGAGCGATTACATTTCGTTGTAAAAATTACCAACGAAATAAAGTGTTGTTGTATACAATCGAATATTGTCGAATCAAAACCTTACATGATATGATGCAAAATATAATCATTATAATTTTTTAACAATGATAAAAATGGAGGTGGTTCCAGCTTATACATTCTCCACCCACTGCGGCACATACATAAGACTACACCATGATCGATGAAACCCGGCCCGGATTTTAACACAACCACTAATCACCTGATGAAGGAGCATGCCTCTATGAAATGGTTCATGAATTGGAAAACGTCCACTAAGCTAATCTCCGCCTTCGTCCTTGTCGCCATTGTGGTGGGTATCGTCGGATTGTATTCCATCCGCAATCTGGGTCTGATGAACAACAACAGCAAGCAGCTGTACAATAATAACCTGATGTCCATCCAAACCTTGTCCGAAGCCCAAATCTCCTTTTTGAACGTGCGGGTTCTGACCCGGGATATCGCCACTGCCACCGCTAAGGCTGATAAAGACCGCATGAACAGCGAGGTGGATGCCTTAAACAAGAATGTACTGAAGCAAATTGAGGTGTACCGTCCATTGGCTACAACGCCGGAAGAGCTGGCCGTTTTGAAGGAACTGGACAGCCTTATCGGGCCGTATTACAAAATGATGGAAACCGGCATCGAGTTGGCTTACAAAAGCGATATTTCGGAATTCCAGCAGTATCTGAGCACTACCTTGGCGGTGGAGGGCAACAAAATCCGCGACCAGTTGGATAAGCTTATGGAAGTCAATGTGGAGCTGGGTGATAAAGCAAACGATGCTTCCCTTCAAACTTATACTGATTCGCGGAATATAACCGCAGCTCTGGTGTTGGCCGCTCTGATCATCAGCATCCTCCTGGGTTACGTGATTTCACGCCTGATTTCTAAACCCCTGAATCAAATCGTCACCCTTGTCGGCCGGGTATCCCAAGGGGATTTGCGGGACGAGGCCGATATTCACACCAAGGATGAAATCGGCCAGCTTGCCGACAGCATCAATGCCATGATTTATAATCTGCGGAGTCTGATCGGCGGTATCATGCAGTCCTCCCAAAGTGTGGCCGCCGCCTCGGAGCAAATCTCCGCCAGCACCCAGGAAATCGCCAGCGGCAGCACTACTCAAGCACAATCTGCCCAGTCCATTTCCGCAATGTTCAGAGAGCTCACCCTTGCCATTAATTCTGCCGCCCAAAGCGCGGAGGAAGCGGCCGAGCTGGCGGACAACACTGTGCAAACAGCCAACCAGGGCGAAGGCATCGTCCGAGCCTCCGCCTCCGGCATGCAGAATGTGAATGCCTCCATGAGCCTGTTGGAGGAGGACTCCCGGAAAATCGGAGCTATTATCGAGGTCATAGACGATATTGCCGACCAGACCAATCTTTTGGCCCTCAATGCAGCAATTGAAGCCGCCCGTGCAGGAGACCAGGGCCGGGGTTTCTCGGTGGTTGCCGACGAGGTCCGCAAGCTGGCCGAACGGAGCAGCGAGGCTACGAAGGAAATTACCTCCATCATCAAGGCCATGCAGGAAAATACACGGCAAAGCGTTTCCGCCGTATCCGAAAGCGCTGCTCAATCCGAAGAGATGAAGGAAGCCTTCCGCAACATTATCCGCACCGTGGACAACTCCTCCCAGAAGGTGAATGAAATCGCCGCCGCCTGTGAGGAAGAGGCCGCCCAGGCCTCCAGCGTGATGAGATCGGTGGAAGCCATCGCCGCCACCAGTGAAGAGACGGCTGCGGCCTCGGAGGAAACGGCTGCAACCTGCCAATCCCTTGCACATCTTGCCGACGAGCTGAATGTCTCCGTGTCCAAATTCAAAATCTAACAGATTCGGGTGTGAGCTTATGGCTACCGTTCAGCAGGACCAATATATCGAAATGACCGTGGGCGGCGAAAATTACGCCATTAAGATTGAGGATATCCACGAGATTATCAAAATGCAGGCGATTACGGATTTGCCCCACTCCAAATTTTATGTAAAGGGAATCATCAACCTGAGGGGAATGGTGGTTCCGGTGGTAAGTCTGCGCAATATGTTTGGGATGGCCGATGAGGCCTATACCAAAGCCACCCGGATTGTGGTTGTCCATCACCAGGAGGAAGCCGTGGGCATTATAGTCGATCAGGTCAATAAGGTGACCACATATCCGGAGGTACAGCCGCCGCCTGTTCAGATGGGCAGTGTGAACGGTGCGTTTTTTTCGGGCATAGGGCTCCGGGGACAGCATTTGGTCGGCATCCTGAAGCTGGATGAAGTCCTTCTGCAGGAATAAGGAAACGGGAGGCACAGCATAATGGAGGATCTTTCAGCCTACCGCGAAGCATTCATTGGAGAAATGGTGGATCAGCTGGAGCGTATGGAGCATTATCTGCTTCATTTGGAGCATGATACGTCCGCGGATACCATCCAATCGATTTTCCGCACCGCCCATACCATTAAAGGTTCATCCGCCGCCATGGGCTTTGATGAAATGAAATCCGTCACCCATGAGGTGGAGCATCTGCTGGATATGGTGCGCAGCAATAAGCTCCAGGCAGGCCGCAATCTGGTGAATCTGCTGTTCGAGGCCTTGGACCATCTGAAGCTTTTGCGCGACGAGTATATGGGGGAATCGGCTTTTTCGGATATTGCCTTCCTGCTGGTCAAGCTTCGGGAATTTGTGGACAATACCCCTTCCTTGGAAACCCCTAAAAAAGAGCTGAAGGAATTGACCGGGCTGACCCTGGAGCAGTCCCTCCGGCTGGAGGAAGCCCGGGAAACCGGGTGCAGCATCCTAAAGGTGCAGATGTCCCTCAGCTCCGGCTGTATCATGAAGGGCGCCCGCTACTACCTCATCATGCAGGATGTGCAGGCAAGATTCGGCGCTGTGCTCTATGCCGATCCGGCAGCCTCCGAGCCCGGAGCCGCATTCGATGATGAAGCGGAGGAAGCTTACAGCCGCGCCGTGTTTCTTCTCGCCACCCGGGAGAATGCGGAGACAGTGGCGGCCGGCTTGCGCGCCCACTCCGATGTGGAGTCAGCCGCAGCGGAGCTTTATCAGCCGCAGTCTTCCAGCGGGCCGAAAGCCTCTGTCCCCGCCTCCGCTGCCAAAGAGCATCCGGTCTCGGCGGAGGAGAAGCAGAATAAAGGCCCGCAGACCATACGGGTTAGTGTAGAACGGCTGGAGCATCTGATGAACCTGGTGGGGGAGCTGCTGATCGACCAGACCTCACTGGCGCAGCTGAAGCAATCCGTTACGCGTTCCCACCGCAATGAGGAGTTTGTGGAGCGGTTGGGGGATATTTCGGACCATATTTCCCGAACGGTCGGAGAGCTCCAGGACAGTGTGATGAAGGCGCGGATGCTGCCTATCCGGCATCTGTTCCAGCGGTTCCCGAGAACGGTCCGGGATCTGTCCCAGAAGCTGGGCAAGGAAATCGAGCTGGTGCTGGACGGAATGGAAACCGAGCTGGACCGGACCGTGATTGAGGAAATCGGGGACCCGCTGATCCACCTGCTCCGCAATGCGGTGGATCATGGCATTGAGATGGCGGACATCCGACTTGTCAACGGCAAACCGGCGAAAGGTACGGTACGCTTAAACTCATACCATGAGGACAACCAAGTGATTATTACCGTTGAGGACGACGGCGGCGGAATCCGTCCGGAGGCCATTCTGGAATCGGCCCTGCGCAAGGGGATCGTGACGGAGGAGGAGGCAGCCCATCTGTCGGACCAGGACGCCATTCACCTGATCTTCCGCCCCGGCTTCTCCACTGCCGCCCAGGTCAGCGAGGTGTCCGGGCGCGGCGTGGGTATGGATATTGTCCGCAGCCAGATCGAACGGCTGAACGGGATGATCCACATCGATTCCCGGCCCGGCACAGGCACCCGCTTCACCATCCGCCTCCCCCTTACACTGGCTATTATTACAGGATTGAAGGTGAAGGTCTCCCAACGGGATTATATGATCCCGATGACCAACGTCGTGGAGATTGTCCGGGTGTTGGACAAGGACATCAAAACCATCCAGGGACAGAGTGTACTGGTCATCCGCAAGGAAACCATCCCCCTGGTCTGGCTGAGTGATGTGCTGAATTATGAACGCCCCCTCAAGCTGAAGAAGCATCAGCCCATTGTGATTGTCGGTTCGGCCGAAAGGAAAATCGCCTTGGCGGTGGATGAGCTTCTTGGCAATCAGGAGGTTGTGATTAAGACGTTGGGCAGCTACCTGGGCAAAATCCCCTATGTAGCCGGAGCCGCTATTCTGGGCAACGGCCGGGTGGCGCTGATTGCGGAAATCTCCTATTTGTTCCAGATGCTCAAAGGATAACAAAAAGCTCTCCGGCTGAATGAACAGCAGGAGAGCCTTTTTGTTTTTTTATGACACCGATGCGGGTTCAGAGGGGTTCTATTCCGCAAGCTGCTGCTGCCTTTGGTGGCACTACACTCTGTGCGCGGCTTTTTACCAGCGAAGCTAAACTCGAAAAATCATATACAAATTTCCTGATTGTTATAAAATACCCTTTTGTACTCGATTTTTCATATCAAATCTTCCCATTCCGACCCAGTAACCCGATTTATAGTTGAAAAATCGTGTTTAATCCATCACTTCAGCCTGATTTGCCCATTTTATATATGAAATTTCATGTTTGGGTGTAAACCGGGAGGGGAGTGTAGCTTGCCAAGTAGGGTTTCGTCCGATTTGTCGGACAGCCCCTTGCTGTTCTATTTACTCGCCCATAATCTGCTCAAACCATTCCCAGCCGAAGCCTACATGCTCCGGCTTGTGGGAATCGGAGCCGTACACAAGGGGAATTCCTGCCCCGCGGCACTGCTTCAGAAACCACTCCGGCACATACGGCTTACCGCAGGTCCCCACCCGGAGACCGGCTGTATTCACATCGAGGCCGAAGCCTGTTTCCGCCAGCAGGGGGAGCAGCTTCTCCAGCCTGCCGCGGATGAAGCCATCCTCTAGAGGCGGAAGCACATTCTGGAATTTCTCGATCAGATTGATGTGTCCGATGCGTACTCTGCCCGGCAGACCTGCCGTTTTGGCCCATTGGATCGCCTGCTCCACATGATCGTAATATTCCGCCGCCACCGCTTCCATAGTCCCGTAGTAGTCAAGCAGCCCCTCGCGGAAATCCTCCGACGTAAAATCGATGCAGCGCATACCGCCTTTACCGGGCAGGTAATGGACCGACACGACAATATCCTCCAGGGTGTTCAGCCAAGGCTCCAGCATCGCTTCGGAATACGCGGCAGCGCCATGAAGGTAATCCACCTCCAGCCCTGCCGGAATATCGATAATCCCCGAATAACGCTCCTTCATCTTCCGCACATAGCGGAAATATGCCGGAAGCTCGGCCAGGGGCATGGCCAGCTCCTCCATCAGAGCCGGATTATCGATCCACCCCTTGGGCAGAGGCGGATGCTCCGTTATGGAATAGCGCTGGAAGCCCTGCTTCACAGCCTCTTGTATGTATTTTTCCTGTGGTTCCGGGCTGCCGTGCCTGCAAAAGCGGGTATGGGTATGTCCGTCCCACTTGATCATAGGCGTTTCTCCGGCAGGGGCAGCCACTTCAGCACATCCTGGATGCGGTTATCCCAAATCTCCCAGCTATGGCCGCCAGGCCCTTCCGCGTAGGTAAGCTCCAGGCCCTTCTCCTGCACATGGTCGCGGAACCGGATATTGGGGTCGTACAGGAAGTCCTCCGTGCCGCAGAACTGGTACAGCTTGGGCTGCTCCTTCCCGGAAGCGGCAAGCTCCGTTGCCAGCTGGAACAAATCCGCCGGTGTGCCGTCAATTCCCCCGTAATTTCCGAACAGCCATTTGAACTCATCGCCGGGATGGGCCTGAACCGCCCACTTCACATCCATCACCCCCGACAGACTGGCCGCGGCGGCGAAGCGGTCGGGATGGGTCAAGGCCAGCTTCATGGCCCCGTAACCTCCCATGGACAAACCGGCGACATAGTTATCCTCCCGTTTATCCGACAAGTGGAAGAAGGAACGGGCAAGGGCCGGCAGCTCCTCGCTGACGAACTGCCAGTATTTGTGGCCATTGGGCATGTCGGTATAGAAACTCCGGTTCACCGCAGGCATCACCACCGCCAGTCCCAAAGCGGAGGCATACCGCTCAATGGAGGTGCGCCGCATCCAGATCGTGTGGTCGTCGGACAAACCATGGAGCAGATACAGCGTGGGATGTTTGCCGCCCCGCTCGGCGGATTCCATGCCGATCTGGTTTTTGGCCACCTGGGGCAGGATCACATACATGGACGCCGAGACGCCCAGGGAATCCGAGAAGAAATGACAGTCCATAAATGCCATGGGATTGCAGCTCCTTTTGGATAGAGGAATAAATGAAAAGTAGTCTCTACGGCAGCACGTACACAATGATAGCAAAAAAATGGCAGATGCTCCCGCCCAGCACAAACAAATGCCAGACGGCATGGTGGTAAGGAAAGCTGCGCCACACATAGAAGATGGTGCCCAGGGTATAGAATAATCCACCGGCTACCAGGAGAATAACCCCGCCCTGCGCCAGGTTATGGGTCAGCGTATTCCAAGCGAATACAATGATCCAGCCCATGGCGATATAAAAAATGGTAGAGGTGAACAGAAACCGTTTGGTGAAAAAGGCCTTAAAGGCGATACCCGCCAGTGCGATGCCCCACACGATGCCGAACAGGGTCCAGCCCAAGGGTCCGCGGATCACATTAAACAACAGCGGCGTATAGGTGCCGGCAATAAACAGATAGATGGAGGAATGGTCGAAAATCTCGAACAGATCCTTGACTTTACCCTCGGGAAAGCTGTGGACCAGGGTGGAGCAAGTATACAAAATAAGCATGGTAACGCCATAGATGGTGAAGCTCACCACATGCCAGGCGCTGCCGTCCAGACTGGCGAATACCACCAGCAGAACCAAAGCCGCGACACTCAGCAAGGCGCCAATTCCATGGATAATGGCATTGGCGATCTCTTCGCGCCGGGTATACACATGTGTGTTTGCCACTGCAAATCCTTCCTCTCCATATGCTTGATCCTACCCATTATACTCCAATCCGCAGCCCAAAAGCACCCTTCCGCAGAATAATGGAACCCGTTGCTTTTGGTTCCATCCGCACCTATCATATAGATATTGCGGCATTCGGCCGAAAAATCTGAGGGTTCCGGGGTGTTGTTGGATGTGGTGGTTATGGATTGCCCTGCCGCTGGCTGCGATAGCTGTGGCGTTTGGCGTAGCCTTGTGGCATTTTTCCGACAAGGTGGTGCAGATCAAGGTTTGGGATGCGGAGCGGATCCTCCGGTTCGAAGCAGACAGCGGTGTACTGGACTTGGCCTATCTGGAGGCGCTTCCCAAGGAGGACGTGACAATCACCTCTCCCTATGGGTATGCCCTCTCCGGCTGGTTCATTCCCTGCGGTGAGGACAGCAATAAAACCGTGATCCTGGCACATGGCGTAACCCGCTCCAGATTGTCCTCCATCAAATATGTGGAGCTGTTCCGCAAACGGGGCTATAATGTGCTGGCTTACGATCACCGCCGGCATGGTCAAAGCGGAGGAGCCTCCACCACGTACGGCTTCTATGAAAAAGAGGATCTGCGCGCCTGGGTGGATTGGGTGTTCCGGCGTATGGGCCCCGGCGCGGTGGTGGGCACCCACGGGGAATCCATGGGCGCCGCTACCGTGCTGCAGCATGCCGCCACCGATGAGCGGCTGCGGTTCTGCATTGCGGATTGCCCCTACTCGGATATTATGGGGCAGCTGGTCTACCGGCTGAAGGTAGAATATCCGGGAGTTCCCGTGTCCCCCACCATACCGCTGGTGGCGCTGCTCTGCCGGCTGCGCACCGGAGTGCGGCTGGATATGGCAGAATCCTTGCGCAGTCTTCCGTTGGCGGCTACACCGGTGCTGTTCATCCACGGCCAGGAGGACAGCTACATCGAGAAGCGGATGACCGAGGAGATGTTCCGGCTGAAGCAGGGGACGAAACGGCTGTACCTGGCTCCGGATGCGGACCATGCAGAAGCATATATGAAAAACCCCGACGAATACGATCGTATCGTCGGGGAGTTTTTGGAGGAAGCCGGAGTATAGGCGAACTGCAAAAGTGCAGTTATTTTCCGCCAGAGCGGTTCAAGCCGCCGGTTCGCCTGCAAAAGTGCAGTTATTTTTTGTAGAAAACCCGGTTGGCCGGTTACGGAGTGAATTTAGCTGCACTTTTGCAGGAAGAGGCTCCCATTGGAGCCCTCCCGGCTAAAATAGCTGCACTTTTGCATTTGGGCAGCTTGGGCCGGGCTGGTTCGGAGCCATGGAGCGTCCGCCCCCTCCGGCAGGCCAAGCCCCCGCGCAGCAAAAGGTGTATCTTGCGGCGGTTAAGCTTTACCCCGTCCGCCCTGGAGCGCCGGCTCCTCCTCTGGAATCGGTGTATACCGCCCCGGCCAGAAGGACCATTTGCCGAGAATCCGGGTCAGGGCCGGCACCAGGAACGGTCTTACCACAAAGGTGTCCAGCAGCACGCCGATTGCGGTAATGATCCCGAAGTGAACCAGAATCTGAATGGGCAGGGTGCCCAGTACCGCAAAGGTGCCGGCCAGAATCAGGCCTGCGGAAGTGATAACCGAGCCGCTTTCCATAACGCCCTCCCGGATGGCACGGGAGAGGGGCATGGTGCGGCTTTTTTGCCAGATGCCGGAGATCATGAAGATGTTGTAGTCCTCACCCAGCGCCACCAGGAATACGAATGCATAGACGGGAATGAAGCCCTGGATGGCGTCGGCGCCCAACAGATAATGAATGACCAGCCAGCCCAGCCCCAACGCCGAGAAATAGGACAGGAGCACGGTGGCAATTAAATACACCACTGCAATGATGGACCGCAGGTACACCAGCAGCAGCAGGGCAATCAATATTATGACCGCCGGAATAATAACCGAGGCATCCCGGTCACCCGTCTCACGGGTATCATATTGGGTGGCCGTTTGTCCGGAAATCCACACCTTGTCACCAGGCTCCCCTATGCCTGAACCGCCCAAAGCCTTCTCCATGGCGGTATAAAATTGCGGAATGGTGTCCATGGCCTCAGCCGAATACGGGTTCATGTTCAATTCTACATCATAAGCGACGAGGGTAGGGTCTGTTTTGCCCGCTACCGGATCGGACACCTTGCTGACGAAAGGCAGTGCCTTCAGCGCCGCTGCACCGTCTACCTGCTTGCCGTCAGTATCCAGCATCACCTTAATAGGCGCGAGCTCACCGGGGCTGAACTGCTCGGCAATTACCGCAAAGCCCTGGCGGGATTCCATGTCCTCCGGAAACGAAGACAGGGTATCAAAGGTGTAGGAGATGCGCGGCGCGAAGGAAGCGAGCACCCCCAGCAGGATAAATGCAGATAAGGCGACGGTCCATGGCTTTCTGACAATCCAGCCGCTGAAAATATTGCTGTACGGGTGGGGATGCCGTGCGGGCGGAACGGGCTTGCCGGTGCGGGCCGCCCTCTCCTCCTGCATCTCCCGGGTCCGCGGGATGAAGGGATAGAAGGAGGTCCGGCCGAGCACAGCCAGCAGCGCGGGCACCAGCGTCAGGCTGGCAATGCCCATAACCAGAATGGACAGGCTGAACGGTACCGCAAACCGGTGATACGCTCCGTATTTGGCCAGAAGCAGCGCCAGAAGAGAAAGCACGACAGTAAATCCGCTCATGGCAATGGCGCCCGAGGAATCGCTGATGGCGTTAAGCAATGCCTTGCTCTTGTCCTTTTCCTCCTTCAGCGTCTGCCGGAAGCGGGCGATCAGGAAGAGGCAATAATCTGTTCCGGCGCCGAACAGGAGCACCGTCATAATAGACATGGCCTGGGAGTCCACCTCGATCCAGCCCATGGAAGCAATCCAGCCGATAAGGGGATTGACCACTGCGTAAGCAAAGCCGACACCCACAATGGGGATCAACGCGAGGATCGGCGAACGGTAAATCAGGAGCAGAATAACCAGCACCAGGAGCACAGTGCCGATCAACAGGGACACGTCCGCGCTTTTGAACAGTCCAACCGCATCCACCTGGATGCCGACAGGTCCGGATACCCGGGCGCTCAGCTCCGCACCGTCGGTTTTGGCGGCGAAGGGGTCGGCGCCCAAGAGAGCTGCTGTTTTTTCCTTCAGGGTTTCCAGATCGGCTTTAAGTGCCTCCGTATCCGACCCTTTTTGGAAAATGACGGGCAGCACCAGCGTGCTCTGATCCTGTGACAGCTGGCTGCGCAGCGCCTGAGGCGGCATTTTGTGCAGAGGCGGCACCACAAGCTGGTGGGTCAGAGGCGCCTGCTCCAATGTGCGGGTCACACTCTGGATGCCTGCCAGGTCCCCATCCTGCATCCCGCCGGAGCGGTGCCATACCAAAAGTGCGGGTACTCCGGCGTCACCCGGGAATTCCCGTGCGGCTAAAGCCTCGCTGACGACAGATTGTGTGTCCGCAGGCAGATTGGCCGCGTTGTTGTTTTCCTGGCTTTTGGCTGAGGGCAAGAGCATGCTTAATCCGCCCGCCAGCAAAATCCAGATTAGAATGGTTACCCATTTGGTGCGGGGCCCGGCTACCGTACGGCCGTATTGCTCCCATAAGTGCTTCTTGGACATGAACCAACGCTCCTTTGCCGATTGCGGCTTATAGCTTTCAAAGCTGCTTTTATTTATAATTAATACAACAATCCCATTATATATACCGACGGGTTAATTATTCAAGGGGAAGTGAAGGGTTTGGATCAAAAAAGAAAACGTCCTCCCGGACGTCCGCCGAAAAGCCCGGAGCCGCAGGCCGGAATCGAGGCACAGCTCCTGGAAGCGGCAGCGCGGCTGTTTATGGAGAAGGGCTATGAGCAGATCTCTCTGGAGCAGATCGCAGTCGACTGCCAGGTAACCAAAGCGACGATCTATTACTATTATTCCAATAAAGCGGTGCTGTTTACCCAAGCTGTGGTTCATTTGTTGGGTCGTGCAGCCGATATAACGCGCCTTATGCTGGCCGGCCCCGGAACACTGAAGGAGCGCCTGGTTCAAATCGCCACCGGACATCTGGCCGAAACCCGGCCTGATCTGATGACCATGCTGAAGGAGGCGGAGTCCCGGCTTTCCCCGGAGCAGGTGCAGGAAATCCATCACGCAGAGGGCCGGATCCACCACATCATGGCGGAGGCCTTCCGGGAGGCTGCCGGCCGTGGGGAGCTGAAGCCTCTTTCCCCCAGTTTCCTGGCCTTCTCCTTTTCCGCCCTGCTGATGCTGGGCAACCGTGCTGTACTGATGGAGCAGTATCCATCCGTACGGGAATCCGCCGAAGCGATTGTGGAGCTTTTTTTGGAGGGGGCTGCAGTTTAGGGCGTGTCTGAAAACTCGCTTGAGGGCACCTATTAACGCCTTTTCGCCCCTGACTTCGTTACTTGCCCTTGACGTACCCCCGGTACGCCTGCGGGCAAGTGCCTTGCCATGAACGAAAATTCGCTAACATTTGCTCCCCTCGGAGTTTTCAAACACACCCTAGGCCTTCATCAATCTGTGTAAACCATATAGAGCCGTCCGGACATTCAGCCCTATTCCATGGCTGCTTGTCCGGGCGGCTCTATCTTTTTTTGGTAGAGAAGGTATAGAAGCGTAAAATCCGGCCATGCTAGTAATCATACAGCTAGCCATTGCAAGATTCATAGATTATCTCATACCGGCGGTGTTCCGCTGGAAACCAATTCATGGAGGATGATGGATGCGATGAAACGCCACATGCGCTATACTCTGTTGCTGATGCTTCTCCTGAGTATTGTCTCCCCCAGCGGAAGCGCTTATGCCCGCCAATTGCTCAGCGATGAGGAGTGGGATGTTCATATTGTGCCGGCTGCCGCGGCGGAGGCTCACTCTGTAGACCTGATAACCATTGCTGACGAAACGGCGGCTCCGGCACCAAAAGTGGAAAACTTAACCTATGTCGTCAGTTCAGGGGATACACTCTCCAAAATCGCCGGCAGCTTCGGCACTTCTGTAGCAATGCTACAGGACTACAACGGAATATCCAATGCCAACTTTATCCATGTCGGACAAAAGCTCAAAATTCCCGAGATGCCTGTACCGCTTCTGGAAGGCAAGGAGCCGGTGATTGAACGGGTCCTCTCCACAACCCTTACCGCCTATACAGCCGGCGCTGAATCCACAGGAAAAACCCCCTCCCATCCCGAATACGGGATCACCTACAGCGGTGTACGGGCGGAGGAAGGACGTACGGTAGCGGTAGATCCCAAGGTTATTCCGCTGGGCTCCACCGTTTATATTGAGGGGGTAGGCATCCGCAAGGCGGAGGATACCGGTTCAGCCATTAAGGGGTCCAAAATTGACGTATTCATGAATGACGTGGGTGAAGCCCGTACATTCGGCGTCAAGCGCAATGTCAAGGTGTTTGTATTGGCTTCGGTGTAAGCCGCTGCACCCGGAATATGCCGCTGACCGGATAATGGTCGGAGGGATACCGTCCGTTATACTTGGAGCGGATCACATCCCCGTGCAAGGGCAGCAGGCCAAATCCGCCGAATAAATAATCGATAGGTTTGCCCAGCCGGCCGCCCAGGAAGCCATGATGAGTTTTGCCTGCATGCTGGGGGTCGGCGAAGGCATTGGCCAAAGGGCTGCGCTCCCCCTCCAGCTCATCCTCTCCCGAGAGGAAACGGATAACCGGATGCTCGGGCCCCGCGTTGAAGTCCCCGGCCAAAAGCACAGGAGTAGGCCCGAAGCGCTCCTGATGCTCCCGGATGGTCCGCCAGACCAGCAAGGCGCCTTGGCGTTTGGCGGTCCGTCCGATATGGTCCAGATGGGTATTGTACATAAGAATCGTAACCGCCGGATCCTTCAAAAGCTTCAGCTTGGCCCAGGTGCATATGCGGGGGAAGCGCGCATCCCAGCCGATGCTGCCCGGGACCTGGGGCTGCGGGGAAAGCCACAGCTGGCCCCATTCCAGGGGAACCAGCCGTTTCCGGTGGTAGAAGATGGCATTGTGCTCGCCGCCGCCATCCTTGTTCCGCCCTGTCCCCACGTAGCCGTATTCCGGCAATAGCGGGGACAGCTCCGCCAGCATACGCCCGGTCAGCTCCTGAAAGCCTACCAGACAAGGCTTTTGGGCGGCCACGGCCAAGGCGGCGCTCTCCCGGCGGAACACCCACGACCGGTGGAAATCCAGGAGCCGGCAGACCCGCAGGTTAAAACTCATAGCTGTAATTTTCACGGAGGGATAGTCATCCTTTCAACCGCATTCGTTCCCTTTATTATGAGCGTTATGCGGCTTCCGGCGCAACATGGATTCTGAACTCAATCGGATTTTCCTGTTCCCGCATATGCAATGGCGTCCATCTGCACCTTTAGTCCGGTGGGGCCGCCATGATGGGCGAATTCAGTAGAAATGGTTTTGCGCGCCGGGTACATTCCCTTGAATCTGCGCTTGAACACCGCCTCCATCACAGGAATATCCCATACATCCCGCAGAAGAATATCCAGTTTAACCACATGCTCCAGAGTTAGCCCTACCTGAGCAAGCCTGCCGTTCATATCATTCAAGGCGCCCTCCACCTGCTGCTCAACTGTTCCGCCCACATTGCCTACACAAAAACTGAGGAACACAAAACCGCCTGCCTCCACAATTTCGGAGTAGGCGTATTCCTCATTGATATTGCTTCTGACGATGCTTCCCTTGTTATTGGCCATGTTAATCCGCTCCTCTTCCCTATTATCCGCTCTAGGGATCTGTCCGACGGAGTGGTAGTGGTGAATAAATATTTATCAGGTTTCATTCCTTACCGGGAAGGAGTGTCTTGGATGCTCAAACACGTTTTGTCGGCCTTGATTGAATGGAATCTATAAGGGTTCAAAGCCGCCAAAAAACTCGCTCCCAAGTCAATCCTTCCCTCACAGTCATTCCACATAAATATTTATTCATTCTTTTAGTCAGACTCCCAACGGATGAGCCTATTATAGGAGAGGAATCCGGACAGCTGTATGTCGTTATTCGGCAGAACGGTACAGATTCACTATATCCCTGGCCCGGGATAGCAGCTCCTGTCTGACGGCTTCAGGCTCCAGAACCGTAACCCTGCCTCCCAGCTCCAGCAGCACACCGAACCAGCCCCGCTCGTTTTCCGGAAGGGAAAGCTCGGCCAACAGCGTATGGCCCTCAGCCGACCTGCTGATATGGGCAAACGGAAAGGACTCTTCCACCAGAATCCGAACCTCCGGGGCAAAAGCCAGCTTCATCCCCACGTAGGGACGCTCCTTCTCCGCTTCGGCCCACTGCTGCTCGGCCTGTCTGTGATCCCGGGAAACAGATTCCCCGGTAACGGTAAGATCGCGGATACGGGATAGACGGAACAGCCGGTAGGCTTGCTTTTCGCAGCAATACCCTAAGAGGTACCAGGCATGCCATTTGTACGTGAGCTGCATAGGCTCCACCAGCCGCCTGGTGCTGAAAAGCTGTACGTCCGTGTAGTCAAAACGGACGGCCTTTCCGCTGCGGATGGCCGCATCCAGGGCAGCCAGACGGTCCCCCGCCTCAACCCCCTCCCGCAATACACTCAAATCCAGCTGAAGCCGCTGCTCCGCAGCCGTACCGTCGGGAGCCAGAGAGAGCATCTTTTCCAAGGTCGCCCCCACCTCCCTGCTTTGGTAAGCGGAGCCAAGACCTCTAAGGGCGATTATCAGCTGGACATAATCCTCGGCACTGAACAGCTGCCGGTTCAGCTTGTAGGTATCCAGTATTCTGTAACCCCCGGCGGTGCCTAAGATAGAGGCTACTGGAACACCAGCCAAACCCAGCGTCTCCATATCCCGCTGGACCGTACGGATAGATACCTCGAAGCGATTCGCCAGCTCCCGGGCGCTGACCGTGTCCCGGTTGAGCAAATAAATCAGCATTCCCAGCATTCTGTCGATTTTCATCCGGCTGCTCCCTGTCCGGCGGGGATGGTTCTACAGCTCATGGACGGTGACCTCACTGCGGACCATAAACCGGGCGTTTACCCCAGCCTGGCCGATTCCTTTGGATATGTAATATGCCCCCTGCGGGGAACGGTGAAGCCCTTTGTAGATGCCCCGGGCCGGAAGCTCACCCTTGGGTTTGAAGCGGAAGAAAAAGGGAATATTCAGTTGTTTGCCATGGAGATGTCCCGACATGAGATAATCGTAGCGTTTCCCGATATGCGGGACCACATTGGGATCGTGGGTGAGGACGATAATGGTGTCGGTGGGTTTGGTCTGGCGGAAGGCCTTGCCGATTTTGCTGTGGCCGGTACCGAAATTGTCGATGCCAACCAGGGTGCAATCCGGCAGGCGGAGCGCTTCGTTGCGCAGAAGAGTAATGCCATAACGGCTGAGCAGCTCCAAAAGCCGGTTCATGCCGCTTTTCATCTTATAGTCATGGTTGCCCAAAACCGCATAAACGGGCACACCCGAAGCGGATATGACCTTTAGATAAGGCTCCAAGCGGGGTAAATACCAGGTTTTGCGGGTAAAATCCCCTGTCAGCGAAATCCAGTCCGGCGCCTCCTCCCGGATTGTCCGCTCCAGTCTGCGGGGGCTGATCCGCAGCTTCTCCACATGAATGTCGCTGATCTGCAGGATCTTCTTGTTCAAGCCGATGGGGTGGCTTATCCGTTCCAGCTTGAGCCATTGGGTAGGTACAATCAAAAAGCCGTATCCCGCCAGAGCGGCAGCCGCTCCCGGAATGATCCATTCCAGCATAGTGCGCCTCCTTCCCGCCGGTTGTTTGCCATATGTCCCGGGAAGGACCACCTTCAATAAGCCGGGGCCGGCATACATACAACCTCATATGTATATGCGTTGAATTCTATTTTACCGCAGGATTGGCAAATTCCCAAAGGAATGTTGCGGTAAAATCCCGTTTTGAAGGTCAGCTTTGCCATTTCGGCAGGCACTCTCTGCTTGCAGCAAATGCAATACACTTCTGTATGCATAGGACGGTTCTCCCCTTTTTCCGATATGTAGCCACCATGGTACAAATTATGGTATGATACGTTACGGATCAACATTTCCTCCATAATACGAAACATTTCGTATCATGTCAAATCTTTTTGTCCATTCTTGTCGGGGATTGTATAATGATTGCGAATTATAATATGCGGGGTGATAAATTTGGAGAACAATGCAAATAAACGGATTTTTGCTTTTATCGGGTCCTATGCGGAAGCAGAGGAAGATGGTGTGTATGTAGCCCTGTTTCACCCGGTGCATGGAGAAATGACCATCACCGACCGTATACAAGGGTTGAAGAATCCCACGTTCCTGGACGTTGATCCGGAAAAGCGCATCCTCTATGTGCTCTCCGAAGGCCAGACGGGAGGACGCAGCGGGGTGGCGGCCGCTTTTTCCATCGATCCGGAAAAAGGTCGACTGACCGAGCTTAACCGGGAACGTACAGTGGATTCCCCCATCTGCCATATCCAATTGGACAAAAGCCGCAAGTGTCTTTTTACGGCCAGCTACCACGGCGGTTTGGTCGGGGTGAATTCGGTGCTGGAGGACGGACGGATCGGCCCATCTGCACAGGTAATCACACATACCGGGTCCAGTATCCTTCCCGCCCAAACCCAGGCCCGGGCCCATTCGGTGTTTGTAGATCCCGACAACCAATTCGCAGTGGTGTGCGATCTGGGTATGGACAAGATCGTCAGCTACCGGATCAATCCGGAAGCGCCGTCGCTGACAGAGACAGCCTCGGTGGATCTGCCCCCGGGTTCGGGGCCGCGGCATTTTGCCTTCCATCCGGAGCTGGCGGTGGGTTACTCCATCAATGAGCTGAACTCCACCATTACGGTGTTTCGTTATAACCGGACAAGCGGTGCCCTGATACCGGTTCAGACCATCAGCACGCTGCCGGAGGATTTCGCTGGCGAAAGCGCCACGGCGGACATCCATATTTCCCGGGACGGGCGCTTCGTATACGGCTCCAACCGTGGTCATGACAGCATCGCTGTCTTTGCTGTAAGCCAGTCGGACGGGACACTGTCGCCGGTAGAGCATGTGCTCACCCAAGGCGGACATCCCCGCAACTTCGCGCTGTCGCTGGATGACCGGCTCTTGCTTGCCGCTAACCGGGACGGCAACAATATTGTGGTGTTTGAGCGCGATGCAGAAACCGGGCGTCTGTCAGCCAACGGCCGCAGTCTGGTGCTGTCCAAGCCGGTCTGCATCAAATTCGCCGACTTGTCGTAGGCCCGTTAGGGGATATGTAGTGGCAGCGCAAGAAGCCGGGCTTGCCCAGATGCCGCTGTATCGCGGAAGACGGGCTTGCTGGCGGAGGCTCAAGCTGCGTGATGCTGTATGGTGGCTTGTTGCTGAGATGTTAGTGGTGCGTGATGCTGTATGGTGGCTTCATTGCTGGAGATGTTTGTGGTGCGTGATGCTGTATGGTGGCTTCGTTGCTGGAGATGTTAGTGGTGTGCTGCTATATAGCGATTTTATGAGCGGGAGCCGTGCTTCCGCTCTTTTGTATGGGCAGGTTTTGACAAACTATGGTCTTAGGCTGTACTCGCCTCCACTGCGCGCTAACGGAACTCAGAAGCGCTTAGAGGGGGAAATCCGAGTATTTTCCAATTTAACGGAATTCAGCGACCGTTAGAAGCCTTTTTTGCATCCAATGGGAGCCAAAAAGCTCTGTAAGAGCTCCTGAGTTCCGTTAGGTTCCAAACACGCCACATTTCACCGGCTAAGGGCCGCTGAGTTCCGTTAGATTCCGGGCCTGGCCGTAGTGAAACTCAAACAACGCGAAACCCAAACAGCCCGGAATACCCCAACGGGTACCCCGGGCTCACCTCATAAGTCTACCTTACCCTTCATACTCTGCTCTCTCATAACGTCTTACCGCTTGCCTGCCCTGCCGGATGACGCCGCCCAGGGTTCTTCCTGCGCTGCTCTCCCCCGGTTCCAAGGGAATTACCGTCAGGCCCAGCATGGTATGGTTCAGCTTGTATAGAAGATCATGGGCCTTCTTCTTCCCGTAGAGGGAAATGTAGGGTTTGCCCTGGTAGCAAATCGCCCATTTCAACGGATACTTGCGGTCTTTCTCCGCAGTGGACAAGGAACGGTTGGACGGGTTGGTGTAGGGGCGTTTTATCTGCATAAGCTCACGATCTCTTCCCAGGACATGGTCAAACGCTCAATATCGTCCTCCACCAATTCGCTGCCGGTTTGCACCTCGATGATTTCCAGGTCGGTGAAGGCCCGGATGCTGTGTTTGGCCCCCACCGGAATCTTCACCACATCCCCCGCCTGCAGGCTGCCGATCCGGTCCTCCAGCACAAATTGGCCGCTTCCGGCGATGACCGTCCACACCTCGCTGCGTTTGGCATGGGTCTGGTAGCTCAGGTTTTTGCCGGCGGAGATGCAGATGCGTTTGGTCAGCACCTCCTGACCCTCGGGGAATTTCTTGAAATCCAGCACCCGGTATGAGCCCCACCGTCTCTCCTCGTACATGGGGCGCTGCTCCAGATGGCCGATGAGATCCTTTACCTTGGGACTGGCGTTTTTGTCCGCAACCAGAATGCCGTCCGGGCTGGCGGATACGATAATGTTCGATACCCCCAGCACCGCAATCGGAATGTCCAGCTCATTGATCATATGCACATTCTTGGAATCGCCGCAGATGGTGCCATTGCCAATAAGCGGAGCCTGGATTTCCTCCGTCAAGGTGTTCCAGGTGCCCAGGTCCTTCCACTCGCCTGCATAAGGAAGCACCACAATTTGCTCGGCCTTCTCCACCACCGCGTAGTCGAAGCTGATCTTGGGCAAACGGTGGTATTGGCGCAGCATTTCCTCGTAATGGATGGGAAGCCCCAGCTCCATCAGCAGGTTGATCATATAGTTCAGCTTAAAGGCGAATACGCCGCAGTTCCAAAGCGCCTTCTCCGCAATAAGCGCCTCCGCCTTTTCGCGGCTGGGCTTTTCGGCGAAACGGCTGACCATCATCACCTCAGAGGTATCGCCGCTGTCCGCTTCCGGCACCACATAGCCATATTTTTCCGAAGGGTAGGTGGGCTTCACCCCCATCAGCGCCAGGTCGGCGCCGGTGGCCGCTACCGCCCCCTCCAGCTCCTTGATTTTGTCGAAGAAGCTGTCCTCCACATAGGGGTCCACCGGAAGGATAGCCACTACTTCGTTCAGGGATACACCCTGAATGGAGTACAGGTAAACCGCCGCCAGGGCAATAGCCGGGAAGGTATCCCTGCGCTGGGGCTCCACAATGACGGACACCTCCGGGCCGATTTGGCTCTGGATCATATCCACCTGGCCTCTGCCCGTGGCAATGGAAGCGTGGCGGGCAAGACCCGCACGGCCCATCTGCCGCCATACCCGCTGGACCATGGACTCCATGTTCCCCTGATCATTTTGCAGCACCTTCAGAAATTGTTTGGATCTTGCGTCGTTGGATAAAGGCCACAGGCGTTTGCCTGAGCCGCCGGATAACAGGACCAGCTTCATGGCGGTTTCCCCCTTTAAGGTAGTGGTTGTATGTGGAGCATCATGGTTTGAGATTTGGTCGATAAGCTGACGCTATGCGTTGGACTCCGCTGTACCGAATTTCACCGGCACCACCCGTTTGCCTGTGGCATCCTGGACCACCTGCTCCAGCTCCTGGATAAAGCGGGTTTCCTCGAAGGCCTCCGCATGCTGGCGGATCTCCGCAGGATCAAACTGGTCAGAGTTGAAGGAACGGAGGACATCCGCCAAGGATTCAATGGTTTGTTCATCGAAAAACAGACCGTTCAAGCCGGGCACCACCGTATCCAGCGCCCCGCCCTTGCGGAAGGCGATAACCGGCTTGCCGCAGGCATTGGCCTCCAGCGGAGTTATGCCGAAGTCCTCGAAGCCCGGGAACAGCAGGGCCTGGCAGCGTTTCATGTAACGCTCCACCTCTTCGTCGGGAAGCCGTCCCAGGAAGGTGACGCTGGGGCCGGCAATAGCCTCCAGCCGGCTGCGGTCGGGGCCGTCGCCGATAACCACCAGCTTTTGCCCTGTATAGGAGCAGGCCTCTACGGCCAGATCGATGCGCTTGTAGGACACCAGACGGGAGACGATAAGAAAAAAATCCTCTGACTCCGGCTCCACCTGGAACCGGTTGACGTTCACCGGCGGGAAAATCACCAGCGCGTCCTTGCCGTAATGCTCCTCAATCCGCCCCTTAACCACCGTGGAGTTGGCAATAATCTGGGTGACCTTGCGGGAGGTGGCTTTGTCCCACAGCCGCAGGGGCATCACCAGCATCCGGGCGGCCGTCCGCACCAGAGAAGGCACCTTTACGGCTTCCATATAGCTGTTGAAATCCCAGGCGAACCGCATAGGCGTATGGCAGTAGCAGATATGCACCGCTCCTTCATCCACAGGGGCACCCTTGCCGTAGGCGCTGCTGGAGCTGATGACCACGTCGTAGCCCTTCAGGTTCATAGAGGATACGGCAAAGGGGTACAGCCAGAAAAACAGTTTAAAGCGTTTGTTCACGCCGGGAATACGCTGCATCCAGGTGGTGCGGATGTCCGCGTCCTGAAGCTCTGGAAGCAGCTTGTCCCGGTCCACGATGGTGGTGAAAATCGGAGCGTCGGGGTACATCCGGTGAAGCACACCC
The DNA here is from genome assembly GCF_046098205.1 of Paenibacillus mesotrionivorans. Lineage (NCBI taxonomy): Bacteria > Bacillati > Bacillota > Bacilli > Caryophanales > Paenibacillaceae > Paenibacillus > Paenibacillus mesotrionivorans. The sequence goes on from NZ_JBJURJ010000022.1 coordinate 45,719, forward strand.
ACCACCCGTTCGGCTCCGCCCATCTGGTTCAGATAGTCGTGGACAATGGCCACCTTTTGGCCTTTCCCGGCTGGGGCGGCAGGAGCGGGAAGGGCTCGCGCCTGGCGCTGAATGGCAGGCAGGGTGGCGTAAACCTCCTCCACCCGGGCCGCTGTCCGCTGGATGGTGAAGAGGGCCTTGACCCGGTCGGCAGCATTGCGCCCCATCCGTACCCGCTGTAGATCATCGGCCAAAAGACGGCCCGCCAGATGGACCAGCTGCTCCACATGACCGGTTTCGTACAAAAATCCGCTCTCCCCGTCCTCGATAATCTCCGGCACACCCCCGGCCCGGGTGCCCACAACCGGAACACCCTGGGACATGGCTTCTATGATGACCCGGCCGAAGGGTTCGTTGTCCGAGCACAGAAACAGCAGATCCGCTGCCGCACAAATCTCCATGACGTCTTTACGGAAGCCGGTAAACCGCACTCTGTGGGCGATGCCCAGCTCCTCCGCCCGATTGCGCAGGGCAATCTCATATTCGATGTTCTCTTGCCGGAACTTGGCCTCTCCGACAATCCACAAATATACATCGTGGCCGTTTTCCCAAAGCCGGGACGCCGCCTCAATGGCATCCTCCTGGCGCTTCCAGGGGGTGATTTGCCCGATAATGGCAGCCACCTTGGCCTTCTGCGGGGTGGACAGCTCCTCGCGGATGTTGTGGCGGTGATGGCGTTTTTCGCGCTCATTCATTTCCTTCAGCTCCACCCCGTTGTGGATCAGGTGCAGCCTTCCGGCCAGCGCCTTCCGGGCGAAGCCTTGGGTGACCGGTTCCGAGATGCCGATGACCGAGCTGCCCGACATCCAGGCCAGCAGATTGACCGCCTTGCCCATCAGTCCGCCAGGGGGCATATCCCGCACATGCCAGATCACCGGCAGGCCGTGATGCCAGGTGAACAACGAGGCCATCATCCCTGCCCGCAGGGAGTTGGCGTGAATCGCATGCACCTGTTTTTTGCGGACGGCACGGGAGAAGCGGAAGCCGGATTTCAGCATACCCAGCATACCCGCCGCCAGCTTCAGAGGGTTCTTGCTCATCCTGGCCCGGTAGCTCTCAACCGGCTCAACGGCGATATCAGCCTCCCGGGCCCGTTCCAGCAGTTCCCCCTCCGGGGCGAAAATCACCGGCGTGGTGTCCGTAAGATGACGCGCCGTGAGAAGAAGGCTGATTTCAGCGCCGCTGACATCGCTGGTGTGGTTATAGAACGCTACGTTCATAAACAGCCCCCTTTTCCTTTTCCTGCACTGCCTGTTCAAAAATGCCGCTAATGGCGGCGGCCGCCTTTTCCCATGTATAGTTAGCCAGCACAAATTCCCGGCAGGCTCTTCGCCCCGGTACAAAGCTGGAGCCGTTCAAGGCCGAAATGATCCGGGCCGCAATGGAGGCCGGCTTGTGGTCGTCGAACAGGAGCTCAGGCGACAGGCGCTCCAGAATTTCCTTGGTCCCTCCATAAGGCGTGCCCAGGACGGGTGTCCCGCAGGCCAGCGATTCTACCGTAACCAGGCCAAAACCCTCCAGGGTCACCGTCGGTACAATGCTCAGATCCGCCGCCTGATACCAGCGGACCAGGTCTTCATTGGAGACACGGCCCAAAAGCTTCACCGCCCCGCCCAATCCCTGCTGGTCGATCAGATCCTGCAAATGGCCCCGAAGCGCTCCGTCCCCGGCAATGTACAGCACCGTATCCGGCTCCGCATGGACCACGGCGGCCATCGCCCGGATCAGATTGTCGATGCCCATCCGGTTCACCAGCCGCCGGGCGGCGAACAGCACCTTGGCGCCGGGTTTAAGCCCCAGCGCTCTACGCAGCTCCTCCCGGTTGTCCGCCGGGCGGAACCGTTCGATATCCGGCGCCCCGGGCACAATATGGACCGCTTCGCCGGGAACTCCGTAATCCCGGGTGAGAATGTCCCGGAAGTATTGGCTCAGTACAATAAAGTGATCCGAACGCCGGTAGGACAGGAGCTCCACATTCTTTTTCAGCTGGTAACGCACCTTTTGACCCCAATCCAGACCCGCATCCTCTACCAGGGATTCCTGCGCCCATGGCCCGTGGAAGTGGGTCACAATGGGAATATGCGCCGGCACCATGTCCCGCGTCACCATCGAGCTGTACAGAGCGAAATGTGGGTTAAACACATCGGGCTGATGCCGCAGCAGCTCCGCCTTGGCTCTGGCACGGAAGGCCCTGGTCCGGGCCAGGGTGGACAACCGTTCCGGCTTATCCAGGACGTCCCGGATATAGGCGGGGGCGGCGATGTCCTCGCCGTGGGCGGTTACCAGCCCTCTTACTGTATGGCCGGTAGCGGCCATGGCTTCCAGATAGTCGGCAAAATACCGGTTTAACCCGCCAGGGGTGTGATTGATCCAGCCCATTCCCGTTGCCAGTATGTCCATGCTTTCACTGCTCCTCTGCAAAGTTTTCCTTCTTACTTCTGGCCTTCCGCGTACTGCAGGAACTCCTCCGGATTGCCGAACAATCGGCGTGCCTCCTTCAACTGCGCTTCCTCCCAGTCCCACCAGCGGGACCGTTGAAGCCGCTCGCAGATGTCCGGACCGAAGCGGCTTTTGACCGGCTTGGCAGGAATGCCGACGGCAATGGCATAAGCGGGAATATGTCCCGTAACGACTGCGCCCGCTCCGATAATGGCACCATCGCCAATAACGGCTCCCCTCAGTATCTGGGCACCCGCCCCGATCCACACATCATTGCCGATCACCGGCTCGGGCTTCGGCTGGCTCCAGCCTTCCTCCCTGTCCTCAACCGGCAGTGTGAAGCCGCCCGGCGAATACCAGAAGGGATGGGTGGACACCGCATCCACCGGATGCTCGTCACCGCCAATTCTCACTCCAGGAGCGATGGAGCAAAATGCGCCGATTCTGCCGGAATCTATCTCCACGCCTTCGCGGATGTAGGTATACCGGCCGACGGATACGCCGGGATTGATCCGGGTATGGTGCATGACATACACCGTGTCGTGAATGCCGGTCTGCATCTTCTGCTTCTGCGTCTTCCAGTAGCTCATATACCCGTCCAGCCGGAGCGCGGCCTGCATTTTCCAATTCACGATACTGCTCATGGCACCACCCCGTTATGAACTCAGCCGCTTCTCCGCCTGTTGGGGAAGCGAACCGTATAATCTGACAAATTCCTCCACATTACCAAAGCTTGCAGAAGCCGCCTGCAGCTTCGCCTCATCCCATTCCCACCAGCGGATTTCCCGAAGGGCAAACCGCAGGTCATCATCCTCCACGGCATACTTCAGAAGCTTGCCGGGAATGCCGCCAAACACCGCATATGCCGGTACATGGCTGCCGACCACACTGCCTGCCGCGATCACGGCTCCGTCTTCAATAATGGCTCCCCGCAGAATCGTGGCTCCGGCCCCGATCCATACATCGTTGCCGATTACCGGCGGGGCTTTGGTCTGCCCCCATCTCCATACCGGCGATTTCAGATCGTGATGGGCGGGGGAATACCAGAAGGGATGATGGGAAGCACCGCTGACCGGATGCTCATCCGCCCCGATGGTCACGTTCCAACTGACGGAGCAAAAGGAGCCGATGGACCCCGACTGGATCATCGTGTTATGCCCCACATAGCTGTACCGCCCGATGGACACGGAGGGGGCGATCCGGCTGCCCGTTTCCACACAAACCGTGGGATGGATCAGCTCGTTCTCCGGCTGGACTGACCAATACTGGATAAAACGAAGCAGCTTGCCGAAGCGTCGGGCCAGCTTGATTTTGGTAGACCGATTCATGTCCAGCTTCCTCCTTTATCATCAAAAGTGCCGGCGTCCGGCTGTCTAACAGACGTCAGAGCCGCTATTCGGCTGAAATAAGAGCTCCACCAAAGGTAACGGAAGCCACAGCCTTTATTTCAGGAAAAATGGCGGCCTCGGAGCAGTTTTGCTGCAAATAGCGGCTCTGGCTTCCGTTAGTTTTCTGGAAACGCGTTAACCGGCCGGTTAACGTCCGCTGCTTCCATTAGAATTCCGGGAGTGGCAGAAGCGCCCTTCCCGGAACGCGTCCGGGAAGCAGCTGCGGGTACTGCGCTCCCGCATCAGCCAACGTTCCACACCGGCTTCAGCAGCTCGGCGTACCGGCGGGTGCACCGCGCCGTATCGTATTCCAGCGCCGTCGCCCTGGCTGCGTAGCCCATCTGCCGGCGCAGATCCTCGTTGCCCTTCAGGAGGGCGATACATTCCGCCAGAGCATCCGTATCCCGACTGGGGACAATAAACCCGTTATGCCCGCTGTCGATGACATCCTTCATGCCCGTCATGTCCGTGACCACCGTCGGCAGTCCGGCAGACATGGCCTCCAGGGGAGCCAGGCCGAAGCCGTCCTCCACCGAGGAATGGACATACATGCTTGCTCTGCGCAAGGCGGGCAGCGGATCGCCGGGAGCGCAGGTGATTCGGACGCCCCTGCTGCGGTATTCCTCCAGGGACTTGGCAATGGAGCGCCAGCCGATGCCGCCTACCAGCACCACCTCAATATCCGGGTCGCCCAGCTTTTCCACCGCATCCAGAAGGTAGTGATACCCCTTGCGGATAGAGATCTGGCCAACCTGGATGATCCGGAATACGCCGTCCCGCCCCGCTTCCCCCGCCTCCGCAGCCGGAGAAAACCGGGCGGTATCGATGCCCAAGGGCGAATACAGGATGCGATTCTCATCAAAGCCGCGGCGGAGAAAGCTTTCGGCCTGAAGCCGGGAGGCGACGGTAATATAATCCGCCAGCTCGTATTCCCGCATCACCCGCTCCATCCATTCCCGGGAGAAGGGATTACCGCCGATATTCCGCTTTTTGTGCTCAGCCTCGGTAATCAGGTATACATCCTCCGCATGTGTGGTGGCCGCCTCCAGCACGGTTACGCCGCCGTTTGCCTTGACCTTGCGGAAGGTAGCTTCGGCAAAACCGGGAAAGGAATGATACACACTGTAGCAAGATGGGTAAACGTCGGCAACGGCCTTGTCAAACTGCATCCCGTTCCAATACACCTGCTTAGAGGGAAGCCAGCGTACGGGCGTATACCGCAGCCATTTGTCCCACACCGGATTGGGCACACCCACAAATCCCGGCTTCTCCGGGGTTCCCCGGCAATAGACCCCGGCTTCCACACCAACCGTTTCCATCGCTTTGCAAATAAACTGCAGATGTCCTCCCAGTCCCCCCATGCCGAAGGGAGTGGAGCATCCGGCCAACACCTTGGTATTCACATGACCACCCGCTTTGATATAATTACCCCCAAAAGTGAAGAGGCGCTCTGTAGCTTATTCCGATACCTTTCGGGGGAGCCCCCGAATAACTCATCCCCAAAAGTGAAGGGAGGCTCTGTTGCCTATTCCGATACCTTTTGGGGGAGCCCGCCGATATACAGCTGCAATGCTTCGATGATGTTTATGCGCCTGTATTCCGGCGCCGCTTCCGCTTGTGCCGGGACCGTAAGGACCGCTTCGGCTCCAGCTCCAACGCCTGTTACCGTGCCTTGGCGCAAATGGTTCCACGCCGATTCCACCGTATCCGCCAGATCATCAGCGTCCGCATGGCGGGAGACATAAATGCCGTCCATCCATTGGCTCCACTCCGGCAGGCCGCCGGAATCGAATACCACCACCGGCTTGCCCAGCGCTCTGGCTTCGGGCACCACCAGCCCTGCCGGCTCCGGCCAGATGGAGGGCACAACCGCCACATCCGAGCGTTCGTACCACTGGTGAACCTCATGCCCGGCCACCTTGCCCACGAACTGGACGGCATCGGCGATTCCCAGCTCCTCTGCCATGCTTTTCAGCTTGCCGCTGTACCAGCCGTCCCCGACTACCGTTCCCGTGGCGTCAATGCCTCTGTCCCGGAGCAGCCGGATGGACTTGAGGAAATACTGGACGCCCTTGGTGTATACCAGGCGGCCGATGTAGAGAAGCTTCAGCTCCTTGGCGTCGGAGGCCACCGGAGCCAGCTCCGGATAGAATTGGGCCAGCCCGCCCAGTGTGTTGTCGAAGATGATGACGTTGTTTTCGGGTATACCATCGATAACGAGGAAATCCTTCAGAGATTTGCTGACCGTATAGATTCTCCGGCAGGCCTTCAAGGCCTTAATGGCGGAGTTGTACTGCACAAGTCCTTGAAGCGCAGCCTTGGGGCTTGTGCTGGTGCCGCACTTGCGCATGTACCAGCGGGGCAGACAGCCCAGACCTCCCGGCTTGCAGCAGATTTCATCCTTATCCCGAAACAACCTTCCCCCCGCCGGGCAAATGGGCGCATGCACCGTAGCGAGAATGGGATACGCCTCCGCCAGCCGGTGCACGATTTCGCTGGAGCGGGTGCTTTGGTGCCAGATAATCAGGTCCGGCCGGTAATCGCGGATGGCGGCTTCCCAATTCTCCATCGCCCCCACATGAACCACGGGAACCGCTTGGGCGCCCCAGTCCGTCTCCTCCGCCTCCAGCGCAGTGATGACCGTATCATGTCCTTCGGCCATCAGCTCCAGCGAGAAGTTATAGACAAACCGCTCCAGGCCGCCGAAGTTGCCGAAGTAATCCACCATTTGCAGTATTCGCATCGTCTCATCATCCTATCGATCTAAGCTTGGCGCTATCCGCCTTCCGTTCCGCACAATGCTCATAATAGGCCAGCGTATCCTCGGCAATCCGGCGCCAGCTGTAATCCTGCGCCTTCTCCCACGCCCGGGCCCGCAGCCGGTGCAATAACTCCCTATTTTCCAAAAGAGTGCCCAGCGCTTCACTAATCGCCGCCCCGTCACGGGCAGGAACACCCAGGCCGTTATCCATGTGGCTGATAATATCATTGGGGCCGGGAATCAGGCTCGCTACGGGAGCCAGCCCGCAGGCCATCGCCTCCAGAAGCGACAACGGCATACCCTCACTCAGAGAGGGAAACAAGAGAATCTGGTGTCCGGCCAAAAGCTCCGGCAGCGCGGAATGCTCATAACGGGGAACCACATGAATCCGGCTGTGAAACCGGGAATCATAATCCGCATGCACCTTTTCCGGCGGGCACTGGGTGCCCAGGAAGGTTACCTCCGCGTTGGGGTAACGCTCCAGAACAGGGGCCAAACCCTTGGCGGCAAACTCGGTTCCCTTGCGGGGAATATAACTGCCGATAAAAGCAATGCCCACCGGCGTATCCTCCTGAAGAGGGGTAGGCGCAAGCGGCAGGTCCAGGAGATAATCCGGCACCCCGTTGCCGATGACCCGGGAATGGTGCAGCCCGAAGCGGTCGGCAGCGTACCGGTATTCATCCTTATTCAGAAGCACCGCCCCGTCCGCCTGCCGGAAGGATTGGGCCACCTCCCACAGCCGGTATCCGCCATGATAGATGGGATATTTCCACGAAAGCTTCATTTCACCGAGCCTGGCCCGTTCTACTCTGGCTTCGTGGGCCATATGCTCCAGCCCATGGCTGCGGGTGACGGCTACCGTGTCTCCACCCCTTTGGCGCATCCGAAGGTGGAACCAAATATCTCCGCTGGAAGCGTCGATGACATCCAGCCGCCCTTCTCTCTCAAGCTTCCGGCACCGGGCATGCAGGTACTGGGGATAGAGCAGCGTAGTCAGGGACTCCGGCAAATCCTTGGGCAGTTCATCGAAGGAAAACAGCTCCACGTTATGCCCCAGCTGCCGGTATTCCTCGGCCAGCCGGTAGGTGACGCCGGGAGCCCCGGCATTTTTGTCCATATAATGATGGATGGAGAGCAGAATATTCACGTGCGTTGACCCTCCTTCAATTGAAGCTGCTGCCTGGATGGGGCATCTGCATCCGTATCCGCATGGCGGAGGTAAAACAGCACACCCTCCAGCTGCCCTTTCATGGAGGGCAGGAAGGTCTGCATCACCGCCCGGTCACCCTTGGCGGCTCCGTAGAGCATCCGCGCCACCCCCGGCATACGGCGGTCTCCCACCAGCACCCCGTAGGCGATCCGTGCCGGACGGCGGTAAGCCGGCAGTCCGTGCAGCAGCGCCACGCTGAGATTAAAGGAGGCATTGGCCACCGCATCCCGCACAATGGCATTGCGCTGGTCGATATCATGGCGGGTCGCAGGGTAATGGTCTACCCGCAACTGCGGATCATAAATCAGCTTGTAGCCCAGCCGCCGGATGCGCAAACACAGGAACACCTCAAAATGCACCTGCGCCCCTTTTCCCTTCATAAAGGCCGGGAATTTCACCAGCGGTGTGCGGAAGGACATATTCACACCCTTCAGCACATCTACCTCCCGGGGACCGCCATAACCCTGGTCATGGTTGCCGATGAGCTTGCCGTACCAGGTGACCCGGCCGACTACCGGCTTCTTGATGGTCTGGTCCCGGCCGGTAATCATATCCCGGCCGCCGACCCCGCCCACCTCCGGGTCCCGGTAATAGTCCAGCAGCCGCCTGGCCCAATCCTTCCAGGGCACCGCGTCATCATCGATGAAGGCGACAATGTCGCCGGAGGCATGCTCTACTCCCGTCTGCATGGCGTGGATGACGCCGGGTTTGGAAACCTGCACGTGGCGCTTGATGTAACCTGCGGGAGCCCCCTCCCACTGTTCCACAAACTCCAGCGTGCCGGCATCCTCCTCACGGCAAACCACAATCACTTCATCCGGCCGCCGCTCCTGGGCGTCGATGCCCGCCAGGCAATTGGCCAGCTCCTGCGGACGTTTGTAAGAAGGGATTACCACAGTTAACATCATGCTATCTACCATCCTTTATAAGCACATTTCATTGGGGAACCTTAGGCAAGGGCTTCTTCAGCTGAAATCCGCGCAGGAGTGCCAGCACCTCTCCCGGCTGGAGCCGGAACAGTCCGGCAACCGGGACCTTGAGCTTTTTGGCCTGGACGATCAGATATCCCCACTTGGCCAGGTTTGCCGTACCCAATGCCCAAGCCGCTCCGGCAGCGCCTGTAAAACGAACCAGAATCAGCAGCGCCCCGAAGCCGGTGACCAAGCCGATAATTTCCGTCTTGCTCAACACATTGAACTTGCCCTCGGCGGCGAAAAAGTTAAGCAGAATGGAGTAGCCGATTTTCACCGGCGATGTGAGCAGCAGAATGATCCCCAACAGCACCGCTTCGGAAAACTCCTGTCCGTACATAAACGGAATCACAAACGGCAGCACCAGACAGCCGCAAGCGGCAGCCACCGCCGTCCCATAAAAGAAGATGGCATGGATCCGGCTGACCTCCCGCCTCCGCTGCTCCCCGGAGAAGTCCATCAGGCGCGGCGCCAGAAATACGTTCAAGGCTCCGTACAGAATGGAGGGGAGAATACTGCCGATGCTGGAGGCGACGGTGTAGATGCCCAGCGCATACGCGCTTAGGGTCAGCGACAGCAGAATCTGATCGAAGCTTCCGCCGAACACCTGCACCAGTGAGGATGCGTAGATTTTCACACCGTATTGGAGGAGCATTTTCGCATTGGCAAACAGCCGGGTAAACTTAGGTCTCATCACCTTAAAGATCCAGTAGATGATGAGGAAAAAGGTGCCCGCTCCCCAGATGACATTCAGCAGGATAATGTTGAACACGGTGACATTGCCGGTAAGAATCAGCCCGGCTAGGGCTGCCAGTGTGCCCAGGGGATTGAGGATCCGGGTGAGCAGCACCTTGCGGAAGCTGTTGAAGCTCTGCAGAGTGCCAATCAGACCGTCCGTCATCACGGCGAAGGGCAAGGCCAGCAGCGCCAGCTGCCCCAGCAGAATCATCTCCCGGGTTTCGCCGGACATAATCACCAGAGTCAGGAGCTGGCAGATGACCAGGGCGGCCAGCCCTACCAAGGCTCCCGTCATCAGAAAAGCGCCGAAGATTTCACGCTGCTTTTCCTTGAAGTTTTTGCCCAGGTAGATCATGGCGCCGGGAAGCCCCAGAGTGGACAGCCCGGCGAACAGAACCGCCCAGCGGGTAGCCATCGCCAGCTCGCCACGCCCGTACGGGCCCAGATAACGGGCCATGATAATACCCGTACCCATATTTAGCGCCATCACCAGAATGTTGACGGCGAAGCTGGAGAAGAATAATTTTTTCATAGGCTATCCGTTGGCCATCCTCTCTTCCATAACATGGGCGAACCGGTCCGCCATAATCCGTGCGGTAAAGCGGGAATCGATGGTTTTCTTCGCCTCATCGCCCACCCTGCGGGTCAGGTTCCGGTCTCCGTAAACCTCGGCCATATAACGGGCCAGCTCCTCGGCGCTGCCGTCGTAGAGATAACCGTCTACCCCGTGCCGGATAATTTCGGCGGGACCACCCTTACCCACAGCCAGCACCGGCCTTCCTGCTGCCATCGCCTCCACCACAACCATACCGAAGGGCTCGAACAGGGAGCTGTGCACCACCGCATCGCTGGCGGAGATGAACCGCTCCACCTGATGCTGATGGCCGGCGAAGATGACCTGCTCCTCAAGGCCGCTGCGGGCAACCAGATCCTTCAGCCCGGCTTCATAATCCTTTTCCACTCCGAATTGCGCTCCGCCTACAATCAGCAGGCGTGCATGCTGACCGGCCAATGCTTCCTTGAAGGCTTCGATTACCACATCAGTCCGTTTCCAGCGCTGGAGTCTGCCGATGAAGGCAAACACAAAAGCATCCTCCGGGATGTTATACTCCCGGCGGATGGCCGTCCGCAGCTCGCTGCTATAGAAAAATGTCTCCTTGTTGATGCCGGGATAATTGACATCCACGTATTTTTTGGGACTTAATGAAGCCTGGGCGTCCCGGACGCTTTGGGAGGGACAAAGGATAGCCTCCGCCGGAATCCGGCTGACCACCTTGTCGAAGAGCGTTCCTGTGGGAACCCCATGCTGCCACCAAATACTGGGTTTGCCCTCCAGCATAGCAGCCACTCCTCCGTAAAAATGGGGCTTGGGCGCCCAGCTCACCACCATCTGCGCTCCCGACTGGCGGATCACCCGGCGGATGAAGGAGATGCTTTTCCAATATTCTCTGGGGCTGCGGATGCGCCCGGAGTTGACCACATGGACATTGCAGCCAAAACCCTTGGCCGCCTCCACCAGCCTGCCCTCCGACAGGAAGATCATTTCCACCTGGAATTTTTCCTTGTCCAGATGGGCCAGCATATCCATCAGCACCCGTTCGGCGCCTCCCAGCTCCGCTACGTGGTTGACTACAACAATCCGTTTTCCCGACATATGGACGTCTCCTTTATCCTAAGAAGTGAGCTTTGCATTCGCTTCACCTTGGGGAGCTGGTTTTTCCTGCGGCGGCATAAAGGCCAAGCCGGTGAAGAGCCAGAATATTACGGCGCTTAATCCCTCTAGCCCTCCTCCGAAGAAGAATGCCGCCATCAGCTGCAGGATCGTGGACAACGCAAGAGGCACATAAGGATTATCCTCCTGCGGTATCGACCGGATACGCCGGTAATAGAGCAGTACGGCCCGGAAGAACAACAGCCCTCCGATCAAGCCGTAGGTAGCGAAGGTTCCCAGGTACCCGTTGTCTACTGAACCAAGGCCTGCGAAACCCTCCCCATCCCCCAGCTTGCTGGAGCTTTGGCCGATACTGCCGAAGCCCATGCCAAAAGGCTGCTTTAGGATCTCCGGCACCGCATGGAGCGCCAGCCCGATGCGGGCGTTGAAGGAGCCGTCCTCCTCCAGATTCCCCAAGGTTCCCACCCGATCCGTCAACTGCTCCGAATTGGGCAGAAGCGGCAATGCCAGCATGGCAGCAGCCGATACGGCTGTCAGGGTAAGGATGATTTTCAGGCGGCTTGCGCTTTTGGCGAAAAGAACATACACCAGAATGCCCACGATCAGGGTCACCCAAGCTGAGCGGACCAGCGTGGTGCCCAGGGTGGAGAGCACGATGAGAATACCCAGCAGCCCAAAAGGGCCCCGCCATTTGCGGTTGACCACCATGGGAATGAGAGCCGAGATCAGGAAGATGGCCAGCGGCCCCGTCGAGTTCATGGTGGAGAACACCCGGAACTGCATGGGAGCGGGCTTGCCCAGCGAAATCATCTTGGCTCCGTACATCCACATGAGATCCCAAGGCGGAAGGTAGATGTACTGAATCCAGCCGTAAATGGAGAGCAGCACCGCCAGCGTGGCGTACATGGCCATGAAGCGGTCCTTCTCCTCCCTTTTGAGGGGATGGCTGATCAGATAAATGAAGATACACAACGGCGCTACCGCCGTCAGCACCGTGTACAGCCCCGCCGCCTGGTTGATGACAATCCCGATCACCGCCGCATATCCGAAGGGAATCAGGAAGGTGGCGATCATGGAGCGGATGGGCTTGTTCTCCGGAATCCCTTTATTCAGGATCCTCAGGAGCAGCATGCCTGTGGTCAACAACGGCAGCAGGCTGATTAACGATACGGCATGATAATAGCCCATATAGTAGTCAGCCAGACGCCTGATTTCCGGGGCTACTGCCCACATAAGGCTGATGTAAATGAGAAGCCCGTTGCCCTTGGCCAAAGCCAGAAGAAACGCCGGCAGCAAAAACGCGGTGAGGCCGATGAGCTGCACCACCATGGTTTTGTTGAAGGAGGTATACTTCCCCAGGTATAAGCAGCCGCCCAGCATAATAGCCGCCATAATCAGGTTGCGCAGCCAGACCTGCCGCTGCAGCCAGTTCACCATTAACGTCAAGCGGTCAGTCACTACATCCCAAAAACGTAACCCCCAGTTGAAAATCGGATTATCAAACATAGGCCAGATACTGGCGGATGATAGCAGGCCAGGAATGGTCATCCGCCCATTCCAAAGCCGCTTCCACCATGTCCCGGTGAGCTTGGGGATTCAAGAGAGCGCCGGTCAGACTATCTGCCAGCTGGTGGTCCTGCACGATGCTGCCGAACCTGCCATGCTGGAGAATTTCATTGGCACCCGGGTTGGGGGTGGTAACCACGAGAGTGCCGCTTGCCATTGCTTCCAGATAAGGGATACCGAAGCCTTCGTAGGTGGAGGGCATGCTGAATACATGGGCTCTGCGGTACAGACCGGCCAGCTCTTCAATGCCCAGGTTCTTATAATAGGTGACCCCTTCCGCATCAGGCCCTTTATCGCTGACCATCCACAGCTGGGCCTCCGGAACTTGGGGTTTGATGACAGTATTGAACAGCTCCAGCAGCCATCTGCCCCGCTTGCGGCTGTCCAGCCCGCCGACGAAGAGGATCGTCGGAGCCTCTTCCTTCGGACCGGGATGGAAGATCCGGCGGTCCACAGGCAAATGCACGATTTTGTCGGAGGAGCGTGTGGGATACAGCTTGCGGGTGTCTGCGGAGTTAAACAGCGTGGCATCGGACCGCAGGGAGGAGAAAAGCTCCAGCAGATACAAAAAAGACAGGTTCACCTTGCGAACCAGTCTTTTGTTATGCTGCATTTCCCTTAGGGCGCTGCCGTGCATGATGCGGAGCCACTTGGCGCCGCTGCGCTTCATGGCCCAATCGTCGCCGCTGGAGAGCACCAGGTCATATGGGCGGAAGTCCAGCTTCCGGCTCTTGAGCGGAGCCACATAATACCGGTAGAATCTGCCCTTTTCCTCCTCGCCCGCCCCTTCCACGATAATGGTCTTGTAATCCACACCCGGAATGGTGGGCTGGGAGGTAAAGGCTGTGACATCATGCCCCATCTCCGAAAGGGCACTGCACAGCCGGTGGTTGAAGTGGCTGACCCCCCCGGTTTTTTGGTTCACCCGGGGGAGCTCAAAAGCCACAACCGCTATTTTTAATGGAACGATTGTGCTCATAGGCTAGACACTCTCCAGATTCAAGTTAGAATTTCAGTGTAACGGGCCCCTCTTCCTTGCGGGAGGTGCCGGGAATGCCGATGCCGTGGTAGTCCAGCCCGGCCCGGGCATTTTCGGGGATGGCGTTGCGTCCGTCAATGAGCAGCGGCCGCTTCATCAGCCCCGGCGCTGCAGCCGGTACGGTGCGCAGATATTCCGGCCACTCCGTGACCAGAAGGGCCGCCTCCGCATCCTGGAGGCATTCCTCGCAATCCTTTGCGAAGTGGACGCCCGCCGGCAGCAGCTCCTTGGCCTTCTCCATGGCTATGGGATCATGGACCCACACTTCCGCGCCCAAGGCTAGCAGCTCTTGGATCACGGGAATGCTGGGCGCCTCCCGCAGGTCGTCGGTGGCGGGTTTGAAGGTCAGCCCCAGCACTGCGATCTTGCGGCCGGCCAGTTCTCCCAGCTCCCGGCGCAGCTTCTGGACCATCATATACCGCTGGTCGTTATTCACCTCGATCACAGCGGACAGCAGCTTGAAGTTGTAGCCGCTGGTATCGGCGATGTACTGCAGTGCCCGTGTGTCCTTGGGGAAGCAGCTGCCACCGTAGCCGATGCCGGCATTCAGGAAGGCCGGCCCGATCCGGTGGTCGGAGCCGATCACCTCGGCAATCTTCAGCACATCTGCTCCTACACAGTCGCAGACATTGGCCATTTCATTAATGAAGGAAATCTTCATGGCCAGGAAGGCGTTGGCCGCATATTTAGCCAGCTCTGCGCTTCGCAGGTCCACATGCAGGAAGGGGATCTTCTCCTGATCCAGAAGCGGTTTGTAGACGCTCTGGAGAATGCGGGCCGCCCGTTCGCTGCCCCCGGCCACAATCCGTTCGGGATGCAGCGTGTCATATACGGCCCGCCCCTGCCGAAGGAACTCGGGGTTGGAGGCGATATCCACCACCTGCCCCATCCCTCTTCTGCGGATTTCGTCCATAAAGCGGTCCGCCGTTCCTACGGGGACAGTGCTTTTGTTGACCAGAAGCGTCGGAGTGGCCTTATGTGCCAGGGTCTTCAGTACATTGTCGAAGGCCTCGTGCAAGTAGCTCAGGTTGGGAGAGCCGTCGGCATTGGCCGGTGTCCCCACGGCAATAAAGACCACATCCGATTCCAATATGGCTTCCCGGTAGGAGGTGGTGAAGGTCAAACGGGAGCGGGACTTGGCCATCAGCTCCTCCAAATCGGGCTCGTAGATCGGCGGTATGCCCTTGTTCAAGAGCTCTACCTTGGCTTCATCAATATCCGCACACACAACCTTGTGCCCCAAGTGGGCCAGGGCCACGCCTGTGGTCAATCCCACATATCCTGTGCCGATTACCGAAATATTCATGCTTAACGCTCCCAACGTTTAATTTTTCATGGCTTATCTGGGGGCTCCCCCGAAAGGTATCGGATTAAGCTTCAGAGCTTCGCTTCACTTTTGGGGGATAATTTTAGTACGCGCTGTTCGGCGCGATCATGATCTTGACCGTACGGATGATCAGCTTCACATCATAGAAGAAGCTGCGCTTCTCTATATAATGAAGGTCCAGCTCCACCATCTCGTCGAAGGAGAGGCTGTTGCGTCCGCTCACCTGCCACAGGCCGGTGCAGCCCGGTGTAACCAATAGACGCTGGCGGTCAAAGTGGGAGTATTCCTCCACTTCACGGGGAAGGGAAGGCCGCGGCCCAACCAGGCTCATGTCTCCCCGCAGCACGTTCCACAGCTGGGGCAGCTCATCGATGCTGGTTTTGCGGATGAAGCGTCCGATCCGGGTAACCCGGGGGTCATTCTTCATTTTGAACATGGCCCCGCCAACTTCATTCTGATCCAGCAGCTCATCGAGCAGCGCTTCCGCATTGGCTATCATCGAGCGGAATTTATACATGTGGAATTCCCTGCCGTCCTTGCCCACCCGAACTTGCTTGAAGAAGACGGAGCCTTTGGGATCTTCAAGCTTGATGAGAGCCGCCACAATTGCGAACAACGGGGTCAACAGCAACAACCCGGCGAGCGCGCCGAAAAAATCCAGCAGCCTCTTGGTTGCCAGATACAGCTTGCGTTCGTTGGGATTGACCGATGCGGCTGTATCGGAATATACAGCCCGGGATGGCAGCGCCTGTCCATCGAATGAATAATTAGGCATGATTCCACACTCCTTTTTAACCGATCACACGCGGCATAAATTCTTTAGTATTGACCATCCGCTCCAGCTCCTGCATCAGCGGCTGGCGCAGCTCCGGATTGCATAGGGCAAATTCCAGCGTCGTCAGGATAAAGCCCAGCTTCTCGCCCACATCATAACGTTTGCCTTGGAAATGGTACGCGAATACCTTCTGTGCATCATTCAGCTTCTGAATGGCGTCAGTGAGCTGGATTTCGCCGCCCGCTCCTTTTTCCTGAAGATCCAGGAAATCAAAAATCTCCGGTGTGAGCACATAACGTCCCATAATTGCCAGATTGGAGGGCGCCGTACCAAAAGGCGGCTTCTCTACAAAATTCCGGACCTGATACAGTAGGCCATCCTTCATAATTGGGTCTACTATGCCGTAACGCTGGGTTTCCTGGTCGGATACCGGCTGGACGCCGATGACCGAGCAGCCCGTCTTTTCATATTGGCTGATCAGCTGCTTGGTGCAGGGCTGTTCTCCGCTGACAATGTCGTCTCCCAATAACACGGCGAATGGCTCATCCCCGATGAAGCGACGGGCGCACCAGACGGCGTGGCCCAGTCCCTTGGGCTCCTTTTGACGGATATAATGGATATCCACCTTGGAGGAGCGTTGTACCTCCTCCAGCAGCTTCAGCTTGCCTTTTTCAACAAGTGTGCTCTCCAACTCGAAGGCATGGTCAAAATGATCCTCGATAGCACGTTTGCCTTTTCCGGTTACAATGATGATATCCTCGATGCCGGAGGCAACCGCTTCTTCCACGATATATTGGATCGTGGGTTTGTCGATGATGGGCAGCATTTCCTTGGGCATGGCTTTGGTAGCCGGCAAGAAACGGGTTCCCAAACCGGCAGCAGGAATAATGGCTTTTCTGACTTTTTTCATTACGGTTCCTCCTTATAAAGATAATTGGAATGTTTGCTGCGACTTATGGAAGTGGATAAAAAAACAAGCACACCTTCCTTGCCTGGTGGTGGGGAATGTAGGCTTATTTTTCCATCCACTTGGTTGTTTGTTGTGAAAAGGGCATTGAACCCGTCCTCACATCATACCCTTGACGATTAACGTCTAAGGCCCCGCGGGCCCACAGCATGACCGAGTGCCTACAGTGATACAGGTGCAGTAGACATTACCTGCCGCTTGTGACTCTTGCCGGCTGCGGCAGCCGTTATGGAAGCTTGCGGGGCTTAACGCCCTGCGTAGGAATCCAGATTGGCTTTATTAATCTTGTTAAATACCACACCCAGCAGGCGGGCATTCACATGCCTCAGGTACGCCTTCACCTTCTTGCCGGCCTCCCGTTTGACAAAACCCTGCTCCACCACGAGAAGCACCCCGTCAGTCTTGGCTGCGATAATCTGGGCATCCGTTACGGACAAGGCAGAAGGAGTGTCCAGGATAATGGTGTGGAAGTCCTTCTTCAGCTCCGCCAGCAAAAGATCCATCTGGTTCATGGTCAGAAGCTCCGCCGGGTTGGGCGGTTGGGTGCCTGACGGGATGACGCTGAGATTGGGAATGTGGGTCGGCGTTATAATCTCGGTAAGCTCCGTCTGCAGGGCCAGATAGTTGGCCAGCCCTTTTTTGTTGTCCACCCGGAGAATCCGGTGAATGGAGGAGTTGCGCATGTCGGCATCGATCAGGAGAACCTTCTTCCCCGCCTGGGATAAGGAGATGGCCAGGTTCACGGCGGTGGTGGACTTGCCTTCCCCCCGGGAAGCGGAGGTGATCATGATAATCCGCATCTCCTTGCCAACGGAGGAAAATTCGATATTGGTCCGGAGCGTCCGGTATGCCTCGGCAATGGAGGAATCCGGATTCACGTCCATGATGACCGGTTGATCAGCGGTTAAGCGTGGCATATGGTTCACCTGCTTTCAGTGGGGTATGTCGTTTCATATCCTTCTTCTCAATGGCTGTAACGGATGCCAGCACCGGTACATCGAACACCTTGAGGATGTCGTCCTCGGTTTTGATGGTGTCATCCATGTATTCCAGCAGGAATACCAGACCAACGGAGAACAAAAGTGCGATGATGAAGCTGAGCAGCATATTGGAAATAGCGGGCGAGTTGACCGGCTGCGGATTGTTCAGCATCGGGGCTTCCGTCAGAAGGGTAACATTGTTGATTTTCATGATGCGGGGAATTTCGGAACGGAAAACCTCGGATACACCGTTAACGATTTTTGCGGTCCGCTCATAGGCCAAGCCGGAGGCCGAAATCATCATGATCTGCGTGTTGTTCACCGAATACACATTGACGGTCCGGATCAGCTCATCGGAGGTAGCGTTCAGCTCTGGATATTTGGCAACTACCTTTTCCATAATGGCGGAGCTGCGGATGATCTCCTTATAGGTTTCAATCAAGCGGATGTTGTTGTTCATCGCTCCGGTATCCATGATCTCCACACCGGAATCATTGCTGAAGGTCTGATTGATGACCAGCTTGGAGGAAGCCTGGTACTGGGGGGTATACCGGTCGAAGGTGTAAAAAGCAGTCGTTGCTGTAGCAGCTGCTACACAAAGCAGGATCAGCCAGAGCCTCTTCTTCACTGCCCGCCAATAGTTTTTCAGTTCCATACCTCATCCTCACTCCCAATCTGTTAATATAATCAACTATTTCGCATGCGAAGTTACGTTTCGTATCATCGCCTGAATCTAACTTTATGATACAATTTGTATCTTGTCAACTGTAATTGAGAAAATGTCGCATTCCATCACTGGTTTTCTTTTGTTTTCATAAGTGCGCGAATGTTGTCGTGATACGGAACGAAGCAATCTATATCCACTAATTTATGTTACACATTGTATCTTGTCAATGCCACATGAGCGATTTCACAAATAGAAGCGCATACAGTTTCAATGATTACGCTTCCATATATATAGAAGAGATTTTTGTGTACGAAACCGGGATGGCCCGCCGTTGGAGACGGGGGAACGTTGAGATGGTTGCGGATGGGTGAGGCGAGCGAGGCAAGGTTGGTCACGGGAAGTCCGCGGCGGTTGGATGGGTTGGATAGGTGGGGTGTGTTGGATGGGTGGGGACGGAACGTTGGATGGATGTGATGGGTGCCGATCGGTGGGATGGGATCGTTGCGGGCGGTTGCGGTGAGGTTGGTCACGAGCGGTCTGCGGCGGTTGGGGGGCGGTTTGCTGCTCTTGTGGTCCATTATCCCTTTGGCTCAGGGAGGAAGTGCCTCTCTTGTGGTCCATTTTCCCCTTGGCTCAGGGAACGGACCAAGTAGGAGAAGAGGTTTCTCAAGGGAGTGTGCGTAACGGAACTGAGCGGCTCTTAGAGTAACTTTTGTGGAGTATTTCCGCTCTGACGGAACTCAGAAGCGCTTAGCGCCCCATGTACGCCTCTTTTACCCCAATAAAACCGGCTAAGGGCTTCTCAGTTCCGTAAGAATTTCAAAACCCCGATTTTGCTGCTGTAAGAGCTTCTGAGTTCCTTTAGAGCAGGGAATGCTTAGGTCCCATTTGCTTATGGGTACGAATTACCGTGGCGTGCCATAAAAGGAACATATTACTCTGTAACCCCAAAAAGCAGATAGACGCAGATTACTGGTAACCCCCATTAGCTCATAGACGTGGGTTGTCTGGTCCCCCATCAGCTCATAGACACTGGTTACCTATTCCCCATTAGCTCATAGACTCTAACAGGGAAACGCCTCCCCTAGGCTCCCCCTTGTCACCGCTGCCATTTGCCAACCGGGCGCCTCCCCTCCCGCAGGCAATCAAAAACCCGCCGGAAGGGGCGGGCCTTGGTAAAACCTTCACGTGATCTGCCTGATGCCGCTGTCTGCGGGTGGAGCCGGCTGATCCTTAAACTGCATCTGGTAGAGCTTGAAGTAGTGACCCTTGCGGCGCAGGAGATCCCAATGGGTTCCGGTTTCCACGACCTTGCCGTGATCCATCACCGCAATGAGGTCAGCGTTCTGGATGGTGGAAAGCCGGTGGGCGATGACGATGGTGGTCCGCCGGTGCATCAGCCGGGCAAGCGCCTCCTGGACCAGATGCTCTGTCTCCGTATCCAGCGCCGAGGTGGCCTCGTCCAGGAGCAGCACCGGCGCATCCTTCAGGATAGCCCGGGCAATGGCGATGCGCTGCCGCTGGCCCCCGGACAGGCGGGCTCCCCGCTCCCCTACCTGGGTGTCAAAGCCCTCGGGCAGCCGGTTGATAAAATCCAGGGCATTGGCCGCTTTGGCCGCCTGCATAATCTCCTCCTGGCTGGCACCCAGCCGACCGTAGCCGATGTTCTCACGGATGGTGCCGGAGAACAGGAAGGTGTCCTGGGGCACATAGGCAATAGAGCGCCGCAGCGTTCCCAGGGGAATTCGCCCCATGGGCATTTCGTCCAGCAGCAGCTCTCCCTGATCCGGCTTGTAGAAACCCTGGAGCAGGCTGAGCAGAGTGCTTTTGCCTGCTCCGCTGTGGCCTACCAGCGCAACCACCTTGCCCGCCGGAACGGTAAGATTCAGCTGCTCCAGCACCGGCACACCATCCTCATAGGTGAAGGACACATCCCGGAGCGTAATTTCAGGAGGATACGGGCCGCCGGATAAATCTTCCCCAACCGGCTCCGCAGCCGAATCCATCGCCGGCTCCTCTTCCCGCAGCATGCCGTCAGACTGCTCTATGGGCGGGGAGTTGAAGGGGGGGCTTCCTGCTGCCGTCCTGCCGGTGGGCGTGGCGGGAAGAGGGGAGCTTCCTGCTGTGGAGGATCTGTCTGCCGGTTGATCATCCTCCTCGGGGAAGCCGGGTTCCGCCTTCTCCTCCAGCACATGGACGATCCGCTCCGCAGAGGAGAGGGAACGCTGGAACCCGCCCCACAGCCCAGCCAGGCCGGACAAGGGGGCAACCATCTGGTGCATCAGATTATTGAAGGCCACCAGATTGCCCACCGACATGGTCTGCTGCGCCACAAAATATGCGCCCAGCCCCATGCTGAGGAAAAAGGTGGCGGAGCCAACAGCCGCTGAGCCTACCTGAAACATCCCCCGGATGCGGGCCTGCTTCATCTCCAGCCCCATCAGATGGTCGTTATGCTTCTCATACTGGCGGGTCATCAGACCGGCCAGGGTAAAGGAGCGGATAATGGGACTGGCGGAGAAGGTCTCATGCAAAAACCCCTGCATCCGGCTGAGATACTCCTGGATCAGACGGGTGTTCCGGCGCAGCAGCTTGCCGAACATGCTCCCCGCCACCGCTGCGACCGGGACCAGCATCAGACAAATCACGGACAGCCGCCAATTGATGGTCAGCATGTACAACAGAGATGCCAGCGCCATCAGGGGCAGCCGGATCATCTGCACCAGATTGCCGCCGATGGCGCCGTCCAGATTATTAATGTCGTTGGTCAGCCGGGAGACAAACTCGCCGGAATGGTGCCGGTTATAGTAGCGCGCCTCCAGCCGGACCATATGCCCGAAAATGGTGTTTTTCATATCCCGCTTGACCTGCTGCACCGCAGCGGTTCCGATATAGCTGGAGAGATACGTCAGCATACTGTTGATGATCACCACCAGAATGCCCTGCAGCAGCAGCTCCGTAATTTTGCCCACATTGCCGCTTAGCGCCGCATCGGTCAGCTGCTGCAAAAACCAGGTGAAGATCACGGTCATGCCGATCCCGCCCAGCATATACACAATCAGCTGAATATACAGCCATTTGCTCGGTTTGATAAAGCGCCACAAGAGGGCAATGGGCCGCTTCATCTCGCCCAGCTCCAGAAAACGCCGGAACATCCGGATCCGGCTGCCGCGCCGCTGTCTTCTCTCCACTGCGCTCATAACGAACCCCGCTTCTTCCCCGCATGGGGATGTTCATATCCGGCCTCGCGCGGTTTGCCCGCAGAAGCCGGTCCACCCGCTGCGGCCTGCCCTCCCTTCGGCTGCCGCAGACGACGCAGGCCCCGCTCCGCCCGCAAATACAGGCGGATGATCCGGGACAGCCCCGGCCGGCGCATCAAAAGCCGCCCCCACCAGCGGGCGAGGCCTTGATCCGCATGCATCACAAACCGCCTCTTGCGGATATCCGTCATTTTTCCGATAATCTGATTGGCTCTGGCGGGCGCATCCGGGTTGAGGTTGGAATCACCCTTGCAGATATACAGTGTCTCTCCCCCCGTCTCCGCCACGCGGATTAACCGGTGTCCCACCAGACGCCCGTCCGCCTCCGCCACCAGAAGAATATCCCCCAGGGAAGGACGGTCCGCCAAAGGAACAAACCGGCAGCGGTCCCCCTCCCGGATCAGCGGGCGCATGCTGGTGCCGCTGGACGGAATCTCCAGCTCTCCGATTTCCCGGATCAGTCTGGCAATGGCCTGGGTGTCAGCCTGCATGGCGGATCATTCCAATTTCCTGCATATGAAGCAGAAAAGCCTCAATATCCCCTTCCGCTTCCTTGCTGTCGATCTCATAACGCGTGGCAATATGCCCGGCCAGGGAGGAAACCGTCTGCGGCTCCTTCAGCAGACCCCAGCATACACCGCCCACCTCATTGATTTTGGTCACAGTAAATTGGTCGGGGTGCAGGATAATCCATTCCTGATCCAGCTCTACAGCCTCCGAGTCGGTTGCGCGGATAAAGGTCGCCATTAGCAGATCTCCTTCCAGAATGCGTCGTTTTTTTGAAAATACAGCTCATACGCCGGAATATTGGCAATAAGATGCTGGAACAGCTTCATGATCTTCACCGTATCACTGGGCATGTGGGGCCAATAAAAAATCTTGCCGAACAGCTCCATCATGGCAGCAGACTTCCCCAGCATGATCCGCTTGATCTCCGGGGACTGGCGGAGAAACTGGATGGCCGCCAGCTCGCAGCCGTCCCCGTGGTACGGCATCTCCAGCCCGCTGCGGAAGGGGGAGTCGAACACCGTCACCCTGCCCTCCTCCACCTTCAGGATGGTCGCTTCATCGGACAGCACCTGCCGGGGCAGGGATAGCCACGCCACAGTGGACTTGCCTGCGCCGGAGTGTCCGGCGAAGAGATACGCTTTGCCCGCCTCCATCACACACGAGGAATGGACGAGAAGCCCCCAGCCCTTGTGCACAATATAAGAGCTGTACAGGTTCATCAGGGCATGCTTCAAGGCAAAATCATCGTATACGGAAATCTGGGCCTGCCCGAAGTCTTCGGAAATCCGGATCCGGTAATCCGTCCGCCGGAAGAAGATCTCCCCCTCCTCCACCGAGGAAGCCACTTCAAAGCTGACAAAAGGCTCGCCATACCCTGCCGCCAGCTCCACCTCCAGATCAGGCGCTGCGCCGGAAACCCCGTCCAGAACCTGGAACTTGGTGCGGATATAGGCCTTCACCCATTCCGTTTCCGCCAAAAAGCGGATATGATGCTCCCCCACCCGGGTATCGATCATCGCTATCATGGTCCGTCCTCCTTCAATTCCCCTCAAAGGATGAATATTTGGCCGTATGCTCGTAGATCTGCTTTTGCGACATAATGGTATGCTTCAGGGTATCGAAAATCTGGAACTTGAAGAAGGAGACATACCGGTAATATTCCATATCCTTCACGCCGGTCTGTTTTTTGACGATGGCGGAGTAGGACCACGCCGTCTCCACAAGGGGAAAGGGCAAGGACCGGGAAGCGGGAAGCTCGGGAAACAGCCCGCAGGCAATGGACAGAGCGATTTTCACCCGTTTGGCCGTTTTATCCGATGCCGCTTCCCTCAGCAGCCGTCCCATATCGATGCGTGTCCCTGCCGCAGCCAGAATCTGGACAATATCCATCACATACTTCATGGAATCCATCCGGTGGCGCATGCCGTGCAGGCATATAAAATACAGTGTATGAGTGGGGCTAAGCTCCTTCACGTGGCGGTAGCCCGCAATCTCCCCGGCCTCCTCCCAAAATCTCCGGTCATCCAGACTGGACCAATTCTTCTTGTCCAGCGTCCAATGCAGCTCCACAGCCAAGGCATCCTGGCCCGGCCCTGTCGCCTTGGCCAGCACCACATGATTATGTACCTGCTTATCCTTTTGGAAATGGAGAGCCTCCACACATTGCTCCGCCCGCTTCAGATCCTCCGGATGGACCAGAAGATCGATATCCGAACTGGGACGTGAAGCCATATGGCCGAAGTACCCCTCCGCAAAACGGGGACCCTTCAGCGGAATCACCGGAATTGCCGCAGCCTCAAAGGCGGCGAGGATTTCCCGTTCCATTTTTTGAATATAAAGGTTTTGAACCAAGGACTGCTGGTAATCCTGCTTCAGGGCGCTCCGGAAAAAAGCGGGGGTCTCGTCAAGCAGCCCTTTTCCCCGTAAAAAATGGCAGATCTGCGGCCCCACGCCGGACAAACGGATGTCCTTCAGCGCCAGCTTATACTCCTCTTCTCCCCAAGCGGGAAGAGGCTTCCCATTTCCGAAAATCGGCTCCAGCAATGCGATCAATTGGTTCAAACCCCCCGGTCTTATCGTGATACATTTTGTATCGTGATTTTACTTTATTACAGGTCATTTCCGAAGTCAAGGCCAACTGGAAATTTTAAAGCAAAGGCGCCCTTATCGGGCGCCCGTTGGCAGCTATCGGTTATGGCCACAATACTCCTCTGACGTCGTAATCCCATCGGGGATAACGGGTGGTGAGGCCTTTGGCCTCCAGGGAAATCTTGACTCCCTCTCCCACCAGCAGATCGGGAATAGTCACTGTCACCTTCTCATTTTTCTTCACAGCCACGGTTTTGCCTTGAGAGGAGGCCGGAGCCACCAGCTGCTTGGGCTGGCTTTCACTGCCCCAATACAGCATGACGGTTTGCGCCGAATTGTAGCGGGAGACATACTGATGGTTCAGATCATAAGCCTCTCCCGCCTTCAAATCCGCATCTCCCCGCAATAAACCTGCGCAGGGATTAATTACATTTTTCCCGTTGATGGTCAATTCATTGTTGCAGGCGCCGGATTGGGCCAGGAAGGTATACCGTTCGGAAAACTGCGGGATCACGGTTCCGGCCCAACGGTAAGAGCCCGTTTTGGGCGGCAGATCACCGTTGTAGTTGATGTTGGAGACACGACGTTCATATACCTTCTTCTGGAAGGCCGCATCCTGGTAATATTCCTCCTTGAAGCTGCCCTTCTGCCTGTACGGATAGGTGCCCCAGGTGATCTTGGCGGTTCCGTCCACGTTGGAGACGAAGGTCAGCTCCGTTGAGCCGTTGGCATTTTTCTTCATGACAGGAGAGGAAATGACCGGCCCCTCCGCCGCCTCATCAATCAGGAGGAAACGGGGATAATCCACGGCATCCACCTGCACCGTGATGGTGGTATCCGTCGATTTGACGATTCCCAATCCCGAGGTGGTGCCGGTTATGGGATCATAGCTTTGAACACGGGCCCCCTTGCCGTTCACATTGGACAGGGTAAGCGTGAAGGCTTGCGGCGGCAGAGCGTATCTGGCCGGATCGGACACATTCTTCGTCGTATCCCAAACCTGGGCCACATCCCGGGTCACCACATAATACCCGATGGCAAACTTGCCGGCATCCAGCTGGTAGGGGAGGACAGCGAAGTCCTGGGACATATAAATATCCGGGTTCTCCTTGGTTCCGTTGCCCTTCACCACAACCTTGGGATTCTTCTGGGTCCATTCCTCCACCTTCAGAGGCCGCGGGTTTTCGATGTCCACACCGGGCTGCATCAGCTTGGTTACATTAGCGATGGCCGCCAGCTGTGCGCCTGCTTTGGCCCGGACGGAATCCGTCAGCACATACTTGGCCTCCGCCAGCGCCGTGAAGAAGGCCTCCGGAATCACACCCAAGGAGCCGTCGCCGCCTTTGGCCGCGTAGATGGTATAGGTCTCGATGCCCTTATGGCCGAAAAAGGCGAAGCTGCGCAGGGTTGTTTTGGCTCCCATGCTGTGCATCAGACCGGCATAACCGGGATGTATGGAGCTCACTCCCAAGGACTGGAGCGCCTTGGACCATCCCTGACGGTCGAAGTTCCCCTCCGTCATCCATACCTCCGCCTGTTTGCCGTTGCCCGGATTGGCGTAGCGGAAATGCATCGGGAACGAATTGGGGAAAGGCTGCAGATCCCGGACCACATTCTCGGTTTTGTAGCCGGAGAACCAATATTCAGGGAAGGAGGCAATATGGCTGGGTACAAAATTGCTCCCCGGCACAATCTTGTTGGCGGAATTGGGCTTCAGTGTGCCGTCCATCGTACCCAGGGCATTCAGTGTAGGTTCATCTTTTTTGGAATAGGCTTGCGGGTTAATCAAGGAGTTATTGTCCATATAACCGGTGTAATAATGACGGCTGAAGCCGCTTTGTCCTGACCACTGCTCCACTCCGTTGTCCCATGGACGCTGATTGGAGAAGCCGCTGATCACCCGGACACCCGGCAGATTGTTTTTGGAATCAGCGACAAGTGCGGCCGTATGCGGCAGCAGCACCTCGGAGCCCTTGATTTCCCGGTCCCCCTGCTTAAACGTGTGGTATTGGGAGAACTCCAGCTTGGGTGAATAATAATTGTTAATATCCAGAAAATGGGATCCAAAGGTCATTTCATTCCAGACCTCCATATCAAACCCGGCATCAGCAGAATTTCCGGTATTCATCACCCGCTTCACGAAGGAGGCCGTATTCTTCACATAAGCGAGCCAGCCGTCCAGCGTTTCCTGGGCTGCAGGGTTGGGGGTACCATCTGCAAACACCGTTCCCCCTATGGGCTGGACAATAAGCTTGTTTAATTCAATGGCACCCGCAGACAGGGCCTTGGGAAGCGGCGCAGACAACTGGCAGATTCCGGTAGCTGGATCGCAGCCGGTGATCACCGGATACATGGTCTGGTAAGCCATTCCCTTCAGTCCCGTATAACCGGGGACAATGCCGTTTATGTTGTCCACTTGGATTTCCGTGCTGTCTTTAGGGGCAGCCTTCACCAATTGAACCTTCCAGCCTTTGGTCGGAACAGGGTTGCCGGAATTGGCGTTCAGGAGAATGAGGGGACGGATGTTATGCTTTTTGAGGGCCTGCAGAATAGTGGTAAACTGCTGCTCCCTGGCCGGGTCCAGCTTGGAGGGATCATCGTAGGTGTAATTCCCCCAGTTGATTTCCACACGGGCAGTTCCGAAACCCGCCTCCGACAGAAGCTGTGCCGTAGCATCCGCTTCATCAGGACTCACATTGAAGACAATTCCCAGGGTTTCCCTCCATCTGTTGGCATCCCAGGTGTCCATATACGCCCGCCATGGCGAGTAGTAGAAGGAATGGGTGCCAAAATCAATTTCCTGCTGAATCCAGTCAGCATAAGGCATGGTCGTCCCTCCTTGTTTCGTGATGTTTTCCCCGGCGGCGAGGGCGGTCGTATCGGGGAAGATACGGGAATCTGCGGAGGGATAAAAAATAAGGACGGCAAGGAGCACAAGACATAACATGAATTTTGCGGCGGACAGCGGTTTCTTTTCCAACACAATTCCTCTCTTTCGTGCCCTCGTCATATGCTATGCCCACAGGCGGACGGGGGACTCCATTATTTGTCCCATTTAGGGACTTTTCTTTTGGAAGCAAATTTATTATGATATATATATGATACACATTGTATCGGAAAAACCGGGGAGTTTCAATAATTCCTGCTTATACCATCTCCTCGAATCGGCGACTTTATCAGGATATTGCATATTCCAAGGCATAAATCGGGATCTACTTTGGACGGAAGGCGATATCTATAATAAAAGCTTATGTATAGAGAAAGGGGTAAGATATGATCACCTGCGGGGAACAGATTACCTATTTGCGGGAGCAAAAGGGACTTACTCAGGAGGAGCTTGCTAACAAGCTGGGAATTTCCCGTTCCGCCCTCTCCCATTATGAGAAAAATCGGAGAGAGCCGGAGTTTCAGCTTCTGAGTGACATTGCGGATTTATTCGGGGTATCCCTGGACTTCCTTTTCGGGCGAACACCGAAGCATACGGATTATGAAGAAACCCGTGACCTGTAGGACATCCGATTGCCAAAAAAAAGATTCTGCAAAAATCTTGCATTTCGGCTTTACAAGTGAAAAAGGATCTTGTATATTATCTACAAAGATACATTTTGTATCTTTAATACGAGAAAGGGTGATACAATATGAAGCTGAACTATGTGAAACCGGCAGTACTGGAGCATGCTCCCATCGCTTTCGAAACAGCAGTGTCTTCCTGCAATCCTCCCAGCGTACCGGTTAATGCTCCCGGCATTGGGGATATCTGCGTGAACCCTGACCAAACCTGGGAGCCTTACAACCCGTAAGATGGCCCACTATGGACAGCGGGCATCCATATAAGGGCGTTCCCCCTTCTTTCCCCAGTTTGCCGGGGACGCCCTTGCGGGATGCACGTCTACAATTGAAGAAAAGTTCACTCCGGTCTGAGGCGTTGTCTCAGGCTTTTTTGTTTTGTGATAAACTGGTAGAAGCAACCATCATCATCCCCCAACTAGGAGGCGTTACCGGAATGGATCCCCAATGGCTGGTCTGGGCCAAGCAGATTCAGGCCATATCCCAATCGGGACTGGCCTATGTGAAGGATATCTACGATAAGGAGCGTTACGAAATGCTCCGGGAGCTTGCAATTGAGATCATGGAGCAGTATACAGACGCAGACAAGGAACATATCCGGATGGCCTTCGCCTCGGATACGGGCTATGCCACACCCAAAACCGACATCCGGGCCGTTGTGATGCAGGAGGGCAAGCTTCTTTTGGTGCGGGAGCGGACCGACGGCGGCTGGGCCCTTCCCGGCGGCTGGGCGGATATAGGGTACTCCCCGTTCCAGATAGCTGTGAAGGAAACCCGGGAGGAGTCGGGCTACGAGGTGAAAGCCGACCGGCTGCTGGCTGTATTGGACAAACAAAAACCACGGGCACCCGCCGTCCCCGTGGCATATCTACAAAATATTTATCGCCTGCTCCATTGTGGGAGGCGCCGCTGCAGCCGGCGAGGGTACCCTGGAAACCTCCGAGGTGGGCTTTTTCTCTCCGGACAGCCTGCCCCCCTTATCGGCAGAGCGCAATACGGTAGAACAGCTGCAAACCATGGTCCGGCTATATCTGGACCCCCAAGCCCAGCCATTGTGTGATTAACTCCGTTTTCAGCCCCCGCGGCGGTGCAGAAGCTCCATCTTTTTGTCCCAGGCGGCAATGCTGAGATCCACCGGGTAAACGGCCGGGTTCAGCTTGCGCAGATATTCCGGCCAGAACAGGGACAGCTGCTGCTTGTGATAGAGACGGATTTCCTCCAGAGAAGGCAGCTTCGAAACCAGCTCCCCGTCACGGAAGACGGGCTGCAGCAGGGCCATCGCTTCGTAGTCCTCCACAAACTTGTGCAGATAGGGGTGAATCGGGTCGAACAGCTTGATCCGCGCCCCCTGCTTCACATCCTCTTCCCCGTCCAGGGCAATGTAGTCCGCCTCGGCTTTCCTCGTTTTCCTGTCCACAATCCGGTACAGCTCCTTCTTGCCGGGGGTGGTCACCTTCTCCGGATTGCCCGAAACCTTGATGACCGGCTCATAGCTGCCATCCGCCTTCTCACGGGCCGTGAGCTTGTAAACTCCGCCCAAGGACGGCTGGTCTGCAGCGGTAATCAGCTGGGTCCCTACACCCCAGGCATCAATCCGCGCCCCTTGGGCCTTCAGGTTAAAAATCACATGTTCGTCCAGATCATTGGAGGCCATGATCTTGGTGTCCGGAAAGCCTGCCTCATCCAGCATCCGTCTGGCCTGCTGGGACAGATAGGCCAGATCCCCGCTGTCGAGACGGATGCCCGACAGCTTCTTGCCTTGGGCGGCCAGCTTGCGGCCTACCTTGATGGCGTTGGGCACGCCGCTTTTGAGCGTATCATAGGTATCCACCAGCAGCGTCACCTGATCGGGCAGCGCCTCGGCATAACGGAGGAAAGCCTCCTCCTCTTCGGCATGGGCCTGGACCCAGGCATGGGCATGGGTGCCCTTGGTAGGAATGCCGAAGAGCTTGCCGGCCCGCAGGTTGGAGGTGCCGTGGAAGCCGGCGATATAAGCGGCACGCGCCCCCCATATAGCCGCGTCCGCCTCCTGCGCCCGGCGGGTGCCGAACTCCAGGAGCGAATCCTCTCCTGCCACCAGTTTCACCCGTGCGGCCTTGGTGGCGATGAGGGTCTGATAGTTCATGAAGTTCAGGATCGCCGTCTCCACCAGCTGCGCCTCAAAAATCCGGGCCTCCACCCGGATCAGCGGCTCGTTGGGGAATACCAGCGTCCCCTCCGGCACCGCATGCAGATGGCCGGTGAAGCGGAACTCCCG
Organism: Paenibacillus mesotrionivorans; assembly: GCF_046098205.1. NCBI lineage: Bacteria > Bacillati > Bacillota > Bacilli > Caryophanales > Paenibacillaceae > Paenibacillus > Paenibacillus mesotrionivorans. Next base: position 75,940 of record NZ_JBJURJ010000022.1, read on the forward strand.
GAGCGCATCCAGAAACTCCGGCCGGTAGTTCTCCTCCTGCTCCGCCAGGTACGCCACATCCTCTTCGGTAAAGCGAAGCTCCCGGATGTAGGCTGCAATCCGCTCCAGACCGGCAAACACGCCAAAACCGTTGCCGAAGGGCAGCTTGCGGAAATAAGCCTCGAACACCGCCATGCGGTTGTGGGTTCCCTGCACCCAATGGGCATACATCATATTGATCTGATATTTATCCGTATGAAGCGCGTAATCGCCGTAGCTCATGTTAGTCCCTCCTTTGTGTCCTTACCCTCTCTTATTCCAGGCTTCCGTTTTCCTCTGCACCCGCTGCCACTACCGTTGCTCCCAGGGTACCCCGGAAATGCCCCAACGCCCATTCATGCCCTGCCGGGTTGAAGCTGGCTACGGCATCCTCATGAACGACCAGCTGAAAGCCTTTATTGTAGCCGTCTACAGCGGTGTGGAGCACACAAATGTCGGTGCACACCCCCACCAGGTGAAGCTCGGTAATGCCCCGCTCCCGGAGACGCTGCTCCAGATCTGTTCCGCAGAAGGCGCTGTATCTGGTTTTGTCCATCCAATAGATGCTGCTCTTGTGCTGCTCATAAACCTGCTCGAGCTTTCCGTACAGCTTGCGCCCATCGGTTCCCCGGATATTATGGGGCAAAAACAGCTTGCTCTCGGGATGCCAGGGATCATTGCGCTCATGCAGATCCACTGCCATCACCACAAAATCCCCCTGCTCCGCAAAGTCCCCGGTCAGCCGGCTGATCCGGTCTTCAATGGCAATGCCCGGTTCGCCGCAGGGCAATGCCCCCGTTACAAAATCCACTGTATAATCAATCACAATCAGCGCTCGCATATGCTTCATCCTCCCTGACTGCCTGAGGCAGCTTATTTTAACAACATAATATTATACTTTTGATATTATTAATATGACATTATTAAGCGTTGGTGTCAACTAATTTAAAATTATTTTAGACCGTTTGTCACCTTTTTTCCATTCTGAGCATAAATATGTTTTGTTGAATACTGATGATACGAGGTGGAGAAACGTGCTGTTACTGGTGGACAAAAAGGACCGAGCCCATGCCGTGGCTACTCTGGACCAGATGGGACTCAATCAGATCGCCGACTGGATCAAAGCGCTGCCCGAGAACAAGTGGGAGCAGATGTTCCATTCCCGCTGGCCGACGCTGGCCAAACAATGCGGTATTTTGGAAGAAGAGCAGGTTTAGGCCCATCCTCTCTCCCATATGCCCCATCCGGCGATAATCCCGCCTTCCTTCCGGGGAATGCGGGATTTTTTTGGTATACCCGGATTACCCTGTCCGAATACGCAAAAGCCGCCAGGTGAAATTACACCCGACGGCTTCTTATTCTTTAATGGAACGAAGAGGTATCCAGCTGGGGCGGAACCAGACCTGCCATGTCATAGCAGAAGGAGCGGATCAGGAGGGCTTGGGTTCCGGCATTCATGTCGCCCTCAGCCAATCCTAGTCCAAGCGGTACGGCCTTGGGCATCTCCGGATAAAATTCCCCTTCCTTCACCTGAGCCACATTCGTGGCGGCCGGGGAATGGCCCAGCTCACGGGAGAAACCGCCGTCAGCCTGACGCAGCCGTCCCATGTTGCGGATTGTAATTTCGAGAATTTCCTCGAATTCCTCCGGAGGGATCTCCGGGCGCATGTACCCCAGCAGGTTAATGGGATTGCGGATATAGCACATATCCCGGGCGGTTTCCTCCCGCAGAATGCGGAGCATGCTCCGGTACATCACTTCCCCGCGGGGCATGGGCATTCCATAGCGGCTGTAGAAGGTCTCCAGCTTGAAGGACCCCGAAATGCGGACATATCCGCTTCCTGCACCCCAAAGCCCTGTTTCCGGATCTTGAATCCGTGCGAAAAAATCGAAGGCCCGTTTCAGATATTCCTTCTGTTCGTCCTTCGGCAGCTGGCCGATATAGGGTCCTGAGTTGCACAAACGGTCACAGCCCCGCCAGCTGTTGGTCAGCGGCATAGCATTCAACCAAGCTTCATAGGTATCCGGGGATTTCATATATTCAGGCATCGTGTTCATTTTTTGAGGAAGCGGGTACAAGGGAGCACCTCCCAGCTTGCGCAGGGCACCTACACTGTAGCTCAACGCCCGGCCCACCATCACATCGTCATCCCGCATATCGGGATTTTCTTCATAGAAATAACCGCTGGCGGAATCCTGCTTGTTCTGGAAGAAACGGATCGCCTTCTCTTTCTTCGCGGCTTCCCATCCTTCAAGCAGCCCGACCCGCTCCAGTATATTCAAGGCTTGGGAGGAGGATTCGATATCCGGAAGCTGGTTCAAGCTCCGCGAGCTGCGGGCATAGAAAAAACCGCCGCTTTCGTGATCGTACTGCCCCTTCATCCATTCGAAAAAGCCGTCAAACAACCCGTCCATTTGGTTAAGAAGCGCCACTGTCCTATCGGTAATGACCTTCTGGTTTGCCACGCCCATCGTCTCCTTCGCAGTAAAACCTCGTTGTTTTCTTCCCTTTTCGTTTCACGTGTGCAATGTGCCGGACATGCATCAGGTATACATTTTCCGGTGAAGCTCCCGGTACTGGCCCGGCGTCATTTCTTCCTGCTTGCGGAAGGAACGGATGAAATTCTGTGAATTCTGGTACTGCAGCCGTTCGGAGATTTCCTTCACCGTCATGTCCGTTTCAATCAGCCATTTCTTCGCCATAGTGAAACGGAATGCCGACAGGTAATCGCTGAAGGTCTGCCCTGTCTGATTGCGGAATACGCTGCTCAAATAATTGGCGTTGTAATGCAGCTCCGCGGCGAGGCCCTCAATGGTAAGCGGCTTGTCGTACTCCCGGTGAATCCGGTCCAGGATAATATCCGAGATGTTCTGGTACTGGGAAATCTGCCGTTCCTGGAACAAAAGAATCAGCGGATGGATAATCCGGCTCCAGAACCAGTCCTCTATTTCCTTGGCCAATGGCAGCTTCTGCAGCTCCTCATAAAGGGATTCTCCTCCCTCGATGAGCTGGTTCAACCGCACGCCGGATTCCTGAATCATCACCAGGGTGTTATTCAAAAGCTTGTTGATGGGCACCTGATACTCCTGCGGCGTCATCTCGTGCTTGAAGATCACGGTCATCAGCCGCTGCAGCAGATGTCTTGCCTTCTCCTCGTCCGCCAGGCGGATGGCATCGAACAGCTCGCTTTCCGTCAGCCACGGATAGTCCAGATTCTGCTGGGGAAGACCGCGATTCATATGGGCATAGTGAATAATAACCCCTACCCCCAGGTGGATCCGGTGCTTCAGCGCTTCAAGCCCTTCGCGGAAGGCCACGTGGGTATTCTTCAGGTCCGTAAACGGCAGACTGATGCCGATGCTCACCGTCAGCTTCAGGATGGACAGCACCATCTGCTGGATGGATTCCGTCAGCCCATAAATCCACGTATTAAACTCTTCTACGGGGAGGTCACTGCGGCCAACGATCAGCGAAACCGTGGAATCGAACACCACCGGAGCCAATCTGTACTCTTCAGGGACAAGCTCTTCTATCATATTCTGAACCGCAAACAGAAGAAGGTCAATATCTTCTTTACGGTAATGGGTCTCATCCAGCGTATCGATTTGGACTACCAATACTGAATAAGGATTCCAGTCCTTGATTTTGGACAGGTACCCGAACTGCTCCATCTTCTCCAGTATGTCCTGCTTCCGCATGGTTCCCTGGAACAGCCGGATCAGGAAAAAGTCTCTGGCCTGCTGCAAATACCGGAAGGATTCCTGCTCCAGCCTTGTTTTGGAGGTAAACAGATCCTGGAATGAGTTGCTGATGATATCGAACTCATTATCCTTGGCGGACATGACAATATTGCCGGTAGTCTGGCGTACCAGCTTCTGGATGGGTGTATACATTCTCCGGGAGAAGAACCAGGCCAGCGTCATGAATACGGCCAGCAGCGCAATCACTGTGGCAATTGTGATGTTCCTTATCTTGACGGCTTCCTTCGTCAGACTGTCGATGGATATAATGGAGACATACACCCAATTGTTCATATCCGAACGCAGATAGGTGGCGGTGTAATCCTTCTTGTCCACCTCCGTCTGATATTGGCCGCTTTTGCCCTGCAGCACCATGGTATTGGGAATAAACCCTGTGCTGCGGGCATATTGCCCGATCATCCCAGGATCATTGTGGTAGACAATCCGATCCTGGTCATCCAGAATCATCACTGTTTCCGATTGCCGCGGGGTATAATTAATGATGGACGGCATGGCGCAGCTGGAGATATTGGCGAAGGCCATCCCTGTTTTATAGGAGGAATACGACGGCAGCTTCTGCACCAGGCTGATGGTATACGGGCAAACGTCCACATTAGCCTTCATTTCGCTATAAAACCAGAGCGTGTTGTTGAGCACCCAGGAGGAATTGTTCAACAGCAGCATCTGGTTGGAAATCTGCGAATAATGAAGGTATTTATCGAATTGATAAAATCCGGAGTTCTTCATCATCCAATTCTGCTCCAGATTGACGATGACAACATCCTCCAGATTCGTATAGAAATTTTGGGTATTGAGCATCTCCTTGCGCAGGTCCTGGTACTGAATAAAGTCCTGCTCCGTCAATGCACTGCCAAAGACCCGGCTCATAGCGGAGGAATCCACCAGCTGGTTCATGGCATGCTTAACCGTTTGCAGTGTCTGCTCGACATTCGAGCTCATTTGGCTTAAAATTTGGTGTTGGCTCTGGTTAACCTGCTTCTTGATTTCCCGGGATGCATTTAGATAGGAAGAAAATCCGATAATCATGACCGGAACAATACACAGAACAAAGCTGAACACGGTCATTTTGGTCAAAAAATTGGATTTCCCCACAACCTTCACTCCCACGTCGGTTCATTCATGATATGATAGAAATATTGTACCAAGCCTTGTCCACCAATAGCAACTCCCGATAGAAAGGAAATCCTATATATGAAGGTAAATTTGAACAAGCGCATTTGGATTCCGGCGCTGGCGGTTATTTTGGCAGTCTCTTCAGTTGTGGCCATTGTAATCGTCACCCGGTCCGGGGATTCTGCTGACGGAACAGCACCGCCCGGACAAGCCGGCCAATCGCTTAGTATTATGCTGCCGCTTCACCAGTCAACTGCGCCTCCGGGAAGCCTGATCCAAGAAATTCAGGCCCGCACAGGCTATGCGCTGGATATCAAGTGGATACCGGACGAAGTGTATTCCAACCGGATGATGAATAATCTGGAGAGCAAGGAAAACTCCCAGGCCATATTCGTCAAACCTACGGATCTCACCGCCATCAAAAATGCCATCCGGTCGGACATGTTCTGGAACATCGGGCCTTATCTCGACCATTATCCTAACCTGCGGACCCTGGAACAGACCTCGGCAAGGCTGATGACCCTCGAGGGTAAAATATACGGACTCTTCAACGAACGTCCCGAATCTCGCCAGGGCGTTATTATCCGCAAGGATTGGCTGAATAATCTGGGCCTGACCGAACCCAAAACTTTGGATGAGCTGTATAAGGTGCTCAAAGCCTTTACGGAGCAGGACCCGGACGGCAACGGAAAACCCGATACCGTGGGGCTTACGGACCGCAACGACCTATATTACGGGGCCTTTAAAACGTTAAGCTCGTACTTCGGCACTCCCAACGGCTGGTCGTTATCCGGAGGCAAACTCACACCGGAATTCGCCACGCCGGAATATCTTAATACGATGAATTATATGAAGAAGCTGTATCAGGAACAGCTGGTCAATACGGATTTCCCCGTCACCAGCAAATCCGTGCAGCGTTACCGCCTCATTACCGGCAAAGCGGGTGTCTATATAGGCAGTTTGGCGGATGCTCCCCGGTTATTGGAAGAAACCCGGCAGGTCAATCCTACAGCGGATTTCACCGTCATTAACCGGATTCAGGGACCCAAGGGTTACGGCATCTGGTCGGTTTCAGGCAACGGCGGCATGTTTTTCTTCTCCAAGAAGAATCTGAAGAACGAGCAGCAGCTCCGGGATGCTTTGGACTTTTTTGACCGGACGATGGAGCCGGAAATCAGCAATCTGCTTTATTACGGCATTGAGAACACACACTACGTTCTGAAGGACGGTTTGGTAACCTACAAGGATAGCGCCATGTATGCCCGGTCCAATGCCGAAGTTCTGCCGCTGAACTCCCTATTGGTATCCACCGTGAATAACCCGAATCTGTACAAGCGCGACCCGGTAAGCATTGATCCGCTGCTGGCTGAGGCTAACACATTGATCGAGGATAATGCCACCATGCTGATTGAAAATCCGACGGTTGGGTTGTCCTCCAACACCTATGACGCCCGCAATGTAGAGCTGGATTTCATCATCAACAATGCCACCTACAATTTTATCCTTGGCAAAATCGACGAAAACGGCTTCCGGCAGGAGATTGACAGCTGGATGCAAAAAGGCGGCTCAGACGTCATTCAAGAGCTGGAGGATGCGCTCCGGACAAGCCGGCCTTAGACCCGTCATATGTAAATGTTCTCTGGTTCCCCCGTAGGAGACCGACACGAATCACAGGAAATCCTGTCGATTCATGCATAGGTTCTCCTGTAATTGGGGGAGCCTTTTATTATGCAAGGAAACCGGAGCCTCTCCGCCTCCTGGTGTCATCACCTCAGGTGTAACAGGGATAATCATTAGCCCAGATTCCCGTTTCTACTGGGTTTTTGCCCAATTTTGATGGTCCGCGGCGGTGTAGTGTGGGGCAGTGATTATATTCAAAACGCAATCCCGTACCGTATAGTTAGTCGTGTCAGAACAATCGACAAACGCAACACAACAGTTCAAAAATGGAGGTTATGATCAAATGGCAAAAAAAACACGCCAATGGGTAGCAGCGTTGACTACTGTAGCAGTAGCCGGCGGATTACTGGCAGCATGCGGAGATAGCAGTGACAAGGGCGCAGCTGACGGTGGAGCTTCCCCAGCAGCGACAACTCAGGGACCTGTGAAGTTTACGGTAATGGCCAACTTGCAGACTCCCGAAGTCCCTTCCGACAAACTCGAAAAGTATATTGAACAAACCACCAACTCTCAAATTGAGATCCAATGGGTACCGGACGGATCTTATGATGAAAAGTTCCAAGCCGCTTTCGCAACCGGCACTCTGCCGCAGGCTGTTTATCTGAAGAATGCCGCTTCCTTTATTCTGATGCGCGATGCCATCAAGAACGGTCAATTCTGGGAAATCGGGCCTTTTCTGAAGGACTACCCGAACCTGAGCAAGCTGGATACCAAAATCTTGGACAACACTAAGGTTAACGGCAAAATCTACTCCTTGTACCAAGAAAGACAGCCTGCCCGTTCCGGTTTGATCTTCCGTAAGGACTGGCTGGACAAGATCGGCGCAGCTGCTCCGACAACCACCGACGAGCTGTACAATGTACTGAAGAAGATCAAGGAAGCTGACCTGGCCGGCAACGGCAAAACCATTCCGCTGGCTGACCGTAACGACCTGGTATATGGCTCCTTCAAAACTGTAGCCACCATGTTCGGCACTCCTAACGGTTGGGGCGTTGTGAACGGCAAGCTGACTCCTGACTTCATGACCACCAACTACATGGATACCTTGAAGTTCTATAAGAAGCTTCACTCTGAAGGCCTGATCAACCAGGACTTCCCGGTTACCTCCAAGAACGACCAGCAAAACCTGATGTACACTGGACGTTCCGGTGTTTACATTGGAACCATGGGCGATGCGAAGACCATGCAAGACAAAACCGCTCCTAACTTCCCGGACGCAAAATACGACGTTTCCAACGATCTGAAGGGTCCGGACGGCAAGAAAACAACTTGGGGCACCAACGGCTACGGCACCATCCTGCTGTTCCCGAAATCCTCTGTGAAGAACGAAACCGAGCTGAAAGCCATCCTGGGCGTATTTGACAAGTTCTACGGCAAGGAATTGGCTGACGTTCTGAAGTTTGGTCTGAAGGATCAAAACCACTATACTCTGGATGCTGATAACAAGATCGTATCCAGCACCGACACCAAGCTCATCGAAAAGGAAGTTCGTCCTTACCTGAACATGGCGCTGGCTGAAACCACCAACGTTTCCCCGCAAAAGTATGCTTCCGCTACTCTGGAAAAGGCGAATAACCTGTCCAACGAAGCTGCCAAGTTCATGATCACTGATCCTACTGCTTCTCTGGATTCCGCAACCTATGCTGAGCGCGGCACCCGTCTTCAAGAGCAAATCAAGGATGCAACCTACCAATTCATCATGGGCAAGATCGATGAAGCTGGCTACAAGGCTGCTACCGACAAGTGGCTGAAGGATGGCGGACAAAAGATCGTTGACGAGTTCAACGAGCAATACGCTGCAATCAACAAGAAATAAGTTTTTCATTCTTCGAACGAAGGCTGGACTAACCCCGGCCTTCGTTTGAAGGGTTGATTTATACTTTGATTATTTAGGAGAAGGAGATACTGCTATGAACAATACGGCTGCTGAAGCGGGGCTGGTGAAATACAAAGAATCCAGCGGTAGAAAGTGGAAAAGAATCGTCCGTAACCGGTATATCTATTTAATGATTCTTCCTGGAGTTCTTTACTTTCTGATTTTTAAATACATTCCCATGTTCGGTCTGGTCATTTCCTTCCAGGACTATCTGCCGTACAAAGGAATCATGGGCAGCGACTGGGTTGGCCTGAAGCACTTTTCGCGACTGTTCAGTGAACCGGAGTTTTGGAATATATTTAAAAATACGATAGTGGTATTTGTCGTTAACGTAACCTTCTATTTCCCGATACCGATTATTTTATCCTTGATGCTGAATGAAGTTGGCAATGCCTTCTTCAAACGTTTTGTTCAAACTCTGGTTTATATTCCCCACTTCTTGTCCTGGGTTATCATCGTATCGATTTCCTTCGTTATGTTCACCATGGACGGAGGTATTATTAATGAAATGCTCACCTATTTCGGATTTCAGCCCGTCAACTTCCTGATGAGCTCCGGCTGGTTCTATCCCATGTATGTCCTCCAGGTTATCTGGAGAGAAGCAGGCTGGGGAACCATCGTATACTTAGCCGCTATGGCTGCAGTAGACCCCGGACTGTATGAAGCCGCCCGGATGGACGGCGCAACACGGATTCGCCAAATTTGGCATATTACGCTTCCCGGCATTCGCACCGTAATTGTGGTTATGCTGATCCTGAAGGTCGGCAGCGTGCTGGATACAAGCTTCGAACATATCTTCCTCTTGCTGAACTCCATGAACAAGGACGTAGCGGAAATTTTGGACACTTACGTGTACACGGCAGGCTTAAAGCAAGGACAGTACAGCTTCAGTACCGCCGTTGGTTTGTTCAAATCCGTCGTCAGCTTCATTCTGGTTATGGGTTCTAACTGGTTGGCGAAAAAAGCTGGCGAAGAGGGCGTATACTAAAGGCTCTTCGCAAGAAAGCCAACTTCGTAAGCAAACGTAAAGGTCGTTCTTACTTTAAGGAGGAAGCAGGATGATTCAAGATAAAACACTGGGCAATCGAATATTCGACGCCATTAACTATTTGCTCCTAACCATAGTCGGACTGGTAACCGTACTGCCCCTTGTGCACGTACTGGCCGGTTCAGTTACCACCGTTGAGGAAATGGCCCGCAAGCCGTTCGTATTGATTCCCACTGAGTTCACATTGAACGCGTACAAATATATTTTGTCTACACCGACTATTTTTAAAGCCTTGGGCGTTTCCATCTTTGTAACGGCCATCGGAACCCTGATCAGTATGTTTATTACGTCCCTGATGGCATACGGGCTGACCCGCCGCGATCTGGACGGCCGTAAATTCTTCAACCTGATGGTCGTTTTCACCATGTTGTTCCATGGCGGTTTGATCCCGTCCTTCTTGGTTGTAAAGCAAGTAGGTCTGATTGACAGCTTGTTCGCCATGATTATCCCTTCCGCTGTCAGCGCATTTAACCTGATCATTCTGCGGAGCTTCTTCCAAGGCCTTCCCGAAGGTCTGGAGGAATCGGCGAAGCTGGACGGCTGCGGAGACTTTGGCATTCTGTTCAAGATTGTATTGCCCTTGTCCCTGCCTTCCATCGCCACCATCTCCCTGTTCTACGCTGTAACCTACTGGAACTCCTACTTCAGCGCCATTATGTACATCAACAATGCAGACAAATGGCCGGTGCAGGTATTGCTGCGTCAGATCGTTATCGCGGCGAGTGGTATGGCTGCCGATACGGACAACGAGTTCATTAAGCCGCCGGAACAAACCATCAAGATGGCTGTTATCGTTGTATCCACTCTTCCGATCCTGATGGTTTACCCGTTCATCCAAAAGTACTTCGCCAAGGGCGCATTGGTTGGTTCCGTAAAGGGCTGATCCATAATTTCCCTCATGGCAAGTTGCCAGCTAAATGTTAGCTAAAATACAAGAGCAGGTTATCGCGAAGATAACCTGCTCTTTTTATGCAGATATGGCTGCACCCAACCTGCATCTGGGGGCATTTCTTCTGCCCGCTTGGTCTAACGGCGGTGGGAGACCTTATTTCAACAAAAATCCCCCATCCAAAAATCTAATGGTGGCCAGAGCCGCTATTGGGGCAAATCCCCCCGCAGCAAGCTCTTTTTTAGCACAATAACGTCTTCTGCTTCCGTTAAATTTGCCAGCCCTCCATTTTGAGCCAAATAGCGTCTCTCACCGCCGTTAGAAACACAACCATCCGCTACTCTGAAATAACATGATTCTAGCCGGCAGGCCAGATAGGTTATGGAGCCCCGAAACCGGCAGAGCCGGTTTGAGGAACTTTTTCGACATTTCATCGGTGGTCATCAGTACGGCGAGAACCATAGCATGAGTGGCTATGTGGAGAGAATAGTTACCCTGGGAAAAATAAAAAACGGACAGCAGAGAATGTCTCCGCCATCCGTTTCCTGAAATCTAACCAACGCACCCTGAGAGATTCGAACTCCCGGCCTTTTGATTCGTAGTCAAACGCTCTATCCAGCTGAGCTAAGGGTGCATATGGAGCGGACGAAGGGATTCGAACCCTCGACCCTCGCCTTGGCAAGGCGATGCTCTACCACTGAGCCACGTCCGCATCTGATTTTTACTCAGGAATATCAGTATAGCATCATGTGTGAGAAAAGACAAGCATTTTTGTTAGGAGAAATCGGCTCATACGCCCTCGTATGGTGGGTGGCTCTTCATGCGGACAGGTAATCCGTTATTTGGCCAAAAACCGGGCTTTGCGTGATTTCGCGGACACACGGTACGTTATTTCACCATCCCTCCGCCCAAACAAGCTTTTATCAGGCAGATAACGGATCCTGTGTCCGCTTACCCTGACATCTAACCCTTTACGGGCCAATAACGGCTTCTCTGTCCGTTTAGACCGTGAGCCAGCCAGGTCAATAATAAAAGGTGCAAAGCCAATGGCTCTGCACCCTATGCCGCCGGATCGCAATTAATAATTTTCGCTGGCTACCTCGAAATAGTCTTTTTCAGCCTGACAGGCCGGGCATTTCCCGGGAGCCGCCGGACCCTCGTGGATATAGCCGCACTTGTCGCATTTCCATTGGACCTTTTCTTCCTTCTTGAAAACGGCGTCCGTTTCCACATTGGCATACAGCTTGCGGTACCGCTCCTCATGATGCTTCTCGACAGAAGCGATCAGCTTGAAAGCGCCGGCCACCTCCGGGAAACCCTCTTCCTGGGCCACCTTGGCAAATGCCGGGTAATGCTCGGTCCATTCTTCATTTTCGCCCTGGGCGGCTGCCGCCAGATTATCAAGCGTGGTGCCCAGTGCAACCGGATAAGCAGCGTGAATTTCAAGACCGACGGGAAGCTCACCCTCGAAGCCCGCTACCAGCAGATTGTAAAAGCGTTTGGCATGCTCTCTCTCATTTTCTGCAGTTTCCATAAAGATTTTTTTGATTTGATGGTAACCTTCCTTCTCCGCTACCTCCGAGAAAAAGGTGTACCGGCTTCTGGCTTGGGATTCCCCGGCAAAAGCCTTCAGCAGATTCTCTGCCGTTTGTGTGCCTATTAAGCTTTTCATTGTGTTATCCTCCATGTTTCTCTATCTATAAATATATGTATCAAAACTCCTTCTATATTGTACCATGTTTCACAAGGATAAATCGCTATGCGGCAAAGGTTAGCCAATCGTTCATATTTCGGAGCCGTTCTGCGCGTCGGACTCCCCAACACCGGCAGAATCCGGTACAATAGACAGGCTGCCTGCTGTGGCGGACCTGCTTTCCATTACGTACATTAGAAAGGAAACCTTGTATGCGTTCCAAACCATCTTTATACAATCAAACTGCCTTGACCCTGCAATTTAATTTCACATCCGATACGAAATCAGGCTACATCCAGGTCCAAAACCATGGTGAACCGCCTGCATACGATGAAACCCGGGGCTGGGGCTTTGTCCGCGAAACCTGCGCGGTTCCGCCGCGGCCGGTACAATGGGAGGGTATTACAGCGGAAGCAACAGGCTTCTATGCCGCCGCCCAGGATTTTGATGCTCCCGCCGGATTGGAGCAGGAGCATTACAACCGCTTCGGAATGGCTTTCCGGATGCGTATTCCCCCCGGAGCCTACCAGATTGAGGTCATCACCGCCACTCCTCCGGAGACAACAGATGTGTCCGTTTCCGGTATGCACCCGGGCCGGCTCTTGGACAAAGGTTACTGGGATGCCGCGGGTCTTGTCCCTATCCGCCATCACGCCTCCCGTTCCACTTCCTCCACCGAACAACTGTGGCGCTGCCATTATGTAAACGGGCGAAATTTCCTGGATATTGAAATTGAGCCCACCCAGCCCGATTCCGCCGTAGGAATCAGGGAAATCCGGATTACCGCACTTCCTCTTCCGGAACGGCCGGCTGGTGTGCTCCCCGCCGTCTATACCCTTGGGGACTCCACGGTCAAATCCTATACCTTCGAGGAAGCCCCCCTCTGCGGCTGGGGACAGGTGTTTGACGATCTGTTCGATCTGGACCGGGTTCGGGTCATCAACTACTCTATGGGCGGCCGCTCCTTCAAAAACAGCTACTGGGAAGGCCGGTTTAATGATCTCCTGCTCTCCTCCTATCCCGGTGACTACCTCCTGCTCCAATCCGGCCACAATGATGAACGGCAGGATGAGCTGCACCGCTTCGGCCGGGGCAATACGGAGGTCACCTACGAAGAGTACCTGCGGGAGGTGTATCTGCCCGCCATCCGCTCCCGCGGCGTAATTCCCGTATTGGTTACCCCGGTATCCCGGGTGAACGGGAAGGCGCAGCCGGGTGATGTGTTCGCCGATTCCTTCCAGACCCGGCGGTTTCCCGTCATTATGAGGCAGGTGGCCCATGAAGAGGGAATCACACTGTTGGATTTAAACGCCCGTAGCGTAGAGTATTACAACGAAATTGGAGCGGAAGCCACCATCGCCCTGTTTATGTCCCTGGAAGCCGGGGAAACGCCGGGCAAAACCAATGACGGCAGCTTCGCCAACGGCCACCCCGCCAACAAAATCGACGCCACCCACTACAAGGAAGCGTTGGCCCGGCAATTGGCCCGTATGGTAGCGGAAGAGCTGGCGGAGACAGGCTCCCGGGGAGACCGGACAGCCGCTGCCATTGCTGCATTCCTGCGGCCTGAGGTGAAAGCCGCCATAACGGGGCATAATTGGGCTCCGCTCTTTCCCCAGATGGCCGCAGACACTACCACCGGACGGGGCGCTTATTACCGGAACCAGATTGAGAAGCTGCTTCAACTGGGCGTGCTGGAGAAGAATGCGGACAACTGCTTCCGTCCGCTTGAACCCATGAATATGGAGGAATTTGCCCGCGCACTAACTAAGGTTCTGGGTATAACCACTCCCTCAATCTCCGGCTTCCCCTCCGGAGACCTGACCCGAGAATGTATGGGTGTGCTGCTGGCCAGAGGATATCACGCCGCATTTACCGCAAAACCCGCCTATATGACGGACTATAACGGAGCCACTCTTTTGCCCGGCATGCCCGGTTATGATCCCAATCTGAGCTCCGGCGCCCAAGGTGTCCGATATGATCCGGTGGTTCCGTGGGAGCAGCTGAAGGACAAGGACCAGGCGGATGCCAAGCTGGCTCCGGAACTGAAGGACGCATATGAGCTGGGGCTGATCCGCTCCGAAAACAGCCTTGTCCGCGGCCGTATGGAGAACAGCGACCTGTTGGAGCCCAAGTTAACCGTCACCCGGGAAAAAGCCGCCAAGACCCTTTATTTCATGTGGGTGCTGGCCCGTCCCGTTAAGCAGGAGAATGACTTGGCTCATTTATAACCTGCAAAACGAAACACCGCCTTCGGGCTCAAACCGGGGCGGTGTTTTTGTAGTCAGCGCATCACGCGGCTGTACGCCTCCTTATATTCCCGGGCAATTTGGTTCCCGCCGGCCAGCCGCCAGCGCTCCACCTCCGCCTTCCAGCCCTCCTCGTCAATTTTCCCCATGATATAGAGGGTCTGGGCATCGGCAATCTGCAGCTCCAGCTCCTTGCCCCGCTCCGCATACGTAGGGGAATCCAGCGTCAGCGCCGGATTAGGAACGGCGTACTGCTCGTTCTCATAGCCGATCTGCTTGCTTTTGCGGGCCAGCGCCGTATCCTTGGAGGGTCTGTCCATATGATACTGCTCATCCCGGTTGGGGAAGGTGTCCCGGTACGGCTTGACCTCCCGGTAGTCCAGATCCTTGTTCAACGGAACCGTAAACTCTCCCTCTACTCTGTAGTGCCTGCCTTCCACACCCTTCACCAGCACATTAACCATAGGCGGATCCAACAGCTTGTCCAGAAAACTCAGGATCTGCCGGAGCTCCTGCTCGGTTTTGACGGCGCTTTTCGGAAAAACCAGCATCCCCGCATTGCCGCCTTCATCGGGTACGCGGATACCACGGGGGCCCTCCAGCGGCGCACTGTCCACCCGGGCGGTGGGATTCAGCTTTTCCAGCTGGTTTTGGATCGTCTGGGCGTTGCCCCCGGTCAAACGGAAGGCGGCCTTGCCGGATTCGTAAGCCCTGTCAATGGTAGAGGCGTCCACCACGGCGAAGTCCGGGTTGATCAGCTTCTCGGCATAGAGCCGCCGGAACAGCTTCAGGGTATCCAAATATTCCGGAGCGGCAAATTCGGGGATGAAGTTCCCCGCCTGATCCACTCCCCATTTGTTCGGGGCCCCCTGTGCAACCGCAAACCGGCTTAAGGTGGAGGCTGTGCCCTGGTTGTAATTTTTGTCCAGCATCATGCCGTAGGTGTCCTGCTTGCCGTTGCCATCAGGATCCTCCAGTGTGCCTGCACGGATTACCCGGTACCAATCCTCCAGAGTTACCGGCAGCGTCCCGCCTTGGGCGTCCAGCCAATCCTTACGGTACACAAGGGAAACCCGGCCCATGTTACGGAACAGGGGAATGCCGTACAGCTTGCCCTCCACCGCCACATTGTCAAAGAAGGCACGGGGCTGGGCGGAGAAGTTCCGGTACTGCTGCAGATAAGGGCCGATCTCCCAGAACAATCCCGCCGCAAGCGAGCCGATCACGGCAGGGGTGTAGTTCACCTTCAGAAGCTTGGGCAGCTCCCGGGACGCAATCATCACATTAATCTTGTCGTCGTATGCAGTGGACGGTACCCACCCGATCTTCAACCGGACACCGGTATACGCCTGAATGGCCTGCTCGATGGGATTGCCCTCCTTGGGGATTTCCCCAATCTGGTTGGTCACCATGCTGAGTGTCACAACCGGCTCCTCTTCAACCCGGGTTCCGGCTCCGCCGCCATTCCCCCTAAGCCCATATGCGGCCACAGCCGTCACAAAGACTCCTGCCACTGTCACTGCAGATAACACGGCCAGCCTTTGTCTCATGGCTCCTCCCCTCCTTCCGCCGCATCCTGCGCGGTACTGCCGCCGCCCTTGTCCGCATGCTCCCGGTACTGGCCCGGAGTAATCCCGTGCACCTTGCGGAAGCTGCGGATAAACGCGCTGTTGTTCTTATATTGAAGCTTGGCGCCGATCTCCGCGATCTTCAAATCTGTAGTTTGCAGCAGAATTTTGGCCATATTCATCCGGTACTCCGACACATAGTCGCTAAAGGCAATGCCCATTTCTTTTTTGAACACACGGCTCAGGTAAAAAGGGTGAAAATGCATCATGGCCGCACAGGATTCCAGCGACAGCTCCTTGTCGTAATGGCTGTGGATGATGTCGGCCATTTGCTGGGCGATATTGGTATATTGATGCTCATTGCGTTCAGTGAGCAGTTGGATCAGCGGGGCAAACAGCCTGGTCTGGAACCATTGGAGCAGCTCCTCTCGGGTTTGCAGCCGCAGAAACCGCTGGATTTCCTTTTCCCCCTCGAGAACCTGATGAACGGGAACACCCTGATCCTGGGCAATCTCCAACAGCCGCATGGCCAGCTGCAGGAGCGGGATATGATACTCCGCCCGGTCGCTGCTTTCATCCAAGAGCATACCCATATACTCCCGCAGCTCCTCCTCCGCTTTGTGAGGCTTCAGCTCCCGGACGGATTGGGCCAGCTGCTCCTCCACCAGCTTCAGCCGGGAATAAACGGCAGCCCCAGAACCCTTCCTAATCACAAAATCATCGTAATGCACAATAATGTCCGTTCCAAGATTGATCCGTGCCTTCAGCGCAGCCACGCTCTCTCCGTACGCGCTGACAGTGCCCGAGAGGTGGGTAAAGGGCCGGCTCAGCCCAATGCTCACCTGGAATTTCAGGTAATGGGCTACCTGGGAGCGGACGGTTTCCGCGAAGCTGTAGAGGATGGCTTTCCCCGTTTCCTGGTCATCCGTCTCCAGTGCCAGCAGCGTCACCTGGGAATCATTCAGGAGGATGGGATTGAAGCGGGAATGGGCAGGCAATAGCTCCTCCACCATATTGTTGACGGCGAACAAAAGCAGCTCCCGGTCCTGCTCCTGAAAACGGCTGTCCGGCATGAGATCGATTTGCAGAGCCAGCACACCAAGGCTTTTCCATTGGGCGGGAAAGCCATACAGGGCGGATTTGCGCATATATTCATCATCCGACATCTGGCCTGTAAACAGCTTCAGCATATAAAATTCCCGCAAGTGGGCAGTTTGTGATTTCATCTCCTTGTCCAGCCGGTTGCGGGAGGTGGAGAGAAACTGCAGGCTCTCCCGGATCTGCTCCAGCTCGTTTTGGCCAGTGCGGTCCAAACCATCCCCTGGCGCTATCCCCTTGGAGAATTCCAATAAACGGCGGATCGGGCGGTACATGTGGCGGGTGCCCAGGAGCGACAGCAGCAGAACAACGGTAAGAATCAACAGGCAGGCCAGCACAGTGGCCCAGGCAATTTTGGAGCTTTCCCGGGTGATATCAGCTACAGAAACCGCAGAAACGTATGTCCAGCCGTTCAAGCTGGAGGTCCGGTAGGTAATGCCCGCCTTGTGGCCGTTTAATTCCGAGTAGAAAAATCCGGTCACCGGCTCCAGCCCTGCCGCTCCCTCCTCCGAAAGCCGGCTCACCTGACTGGAGATACGGAGATTGATAGCTTCATAGTGACGCATTTCCTCCACCGGGGAAAGGAAAGCGCTGCCACTTCGATCCAGAATATATTGGGTGCCCAGGGCATTATCCGGTGTCAGCAGGCTCCTGATATCCGCGGCGGAAATTTGCAGTACCAGCAATCCTTTTGGCGTGGTGCTGCCGGGAATCATGGGGATTTTTTGGACCAGCCGGATCATATCCGCAGGGTTAGCCGGAGCTTCCTCTTCCTCTGCCCCTGGCGTTCTGCCAAGACTGCCAACGCTGTTGAGACTGCCGGAGGACCAGAAGAAATCCCGGCCGTTCCGGGCATATGACAGAAATTCAGCACTTTCAGGGTGGTCCCACAGCGTCTCCAACGCCTGATGGTTAATCATCCAGTTATGCTCCAGATTCACCAGATAGGCCTGATTGATAATCGTTTGGGTCTGCAGTTGGAATAGCTCGGTCATGAGGCTGCGCACGTCCCTAAAGTCCTCTGCCGTCATCGGCTTGTCCATGGCCGCCTTGACCAGGCTGGAAGTGGCGAACTGCATGGCCGACATCTCCATAGAGCGCAACGTCTGCTCCACTCGGAGCTGGGTCTGGGCCAGCAGCTGCTCATTGGCTTCATTTACTTTGTTTTTAATATCATGGGCAGCGATGTAATAAGAGATGACTCCGATCAAAATCGCAGGCAGCGCTCCCAAGAGCAGACTGTACATTAATAAACGGGTCAGGTATTTATGCATGGGCGGCCCCCCCTTCTCTGCAGCATGCACCTCTTCGAACAGTCCGGTTACAGGAAAAGCAGCCCTACCGCAAGAAATGGCCGGCAGGGCTGCAAACTGGACACGTGCTACTCGTCGTTCAAAGGCAAATATTCGAAATAGTCGAAGTCGGCATAATTGCTGCTGCCGGTTCCATGGGAGGTAGCATACAGGCCCATCACGGAGCCCGTAAAGCCTCCTGCCACATCGGAGCTGAGGAGGGTGCCGTCTGCGTCTTCCACCAGCGGCTGCCACTCCTCGGACTGGGTGGCGTAATAGAAGCTGTAGCTTTGGCCAACCGCCTCCACCTTCAGGTAGATCCGGCTGTCCGGCTCCGGGAGCGGCCCTGCAGCCAGCACCTCGTCGGTACCTGCCGTTCTGCGGATCAGGCGGACCGACTTACTACCACCGGCCAGCGCCACTTCCATCCGGTACTGGTACTCCGTATTCTGCAGCAGCACCACACCTGCGGCCTCCTGCTCGGTTTTCGGCTGGAACTCCAATGCAGTCCGTGCGGCGAAGCTCATATGCTCTTGGCGCCGTCCGACAAAGGCCGGATTGGCCTCCTGCATCAATGTCTCCGGCTTCAGCCGCAGGCGCAGATAGCCGGGACGTTCCTCCAAGGACCAGAAATCCCCCCGCGGCGTACGAATGAACATCCAGGTGTAAGCGAGACGGTTGCGGTCAAAATGATCACAGGCCGGAAACGGCGAGAACCGCTGCTGTGGAAGATTGGGACGCTCCATCTCTATCTCCACCATACCCTTACCGGCATTGACCACCGGCCAGCCGTCCTCCCATTCCACCGGTACCAGGAAAGATTCCCGGCCCAGGTTGCGGTAGTAGCCGCCATAAGGCCGTGAGCCCAGGCAGACCATCCACCAGTCGCCGTTCTGGGTTTCTATTAGATCACCATGTCCCACGTTGGAAATGGGGTGGCGTTTGCCCAGATGGCGGTGGGTCAGAATGGGGTTCGACTTGCAGCCCTCGTAAGGACCAGTCAGGCTTTGGCTGCGGGCAACCGTTATGGAATGGGTGTGCCCGGTGCCTCCTTCGGCAATCAGGAGAATGTACCAGCCGTCCACCTTGTACAAGTGAGGGCCCTCCTGGGCATGGATAAATTTCAACGCACCGTCCCAAAGGCTGTACTTCTCGCCCACCAGCTTGCCTTGGGCCAGGTCCAGCTCCTGCAGATAAATCTCCATATGCTTGGGGTACTGCTGTCCGCCGGGAGGCTGGCGGTTGGCCATAATGTAGGCCTTGCCGTCATCGTCGAAGAACAGGGAGGAATCGATGCCGGGCGCCTCCGGCAGCCAAACGGGATCGGACCAGGGACCACTGGGGTCCTCTGCCGTCACGTAGAAGTTCCGTCTGGCTCCGGTGACACTCTCCACGAAGGTAGTAATCATGTAGAAGATGCCTTCATGGTACCGGATGGTCGCGGCATAAATTCCCTTGGAGCAAGGAGTGCCGTCCAGATCCAGCTGGGACGGCCGGTCCAGCACATGGCCGATCTGGCGCCAATGCACCAGGTCCTTGCTGTGGAAGATCGGCACACCCGGGAAATATTCGAAGGTGGACACCACCAGATAATAATCATCGCCTACCCGGCAGACGGACGGGTCCGGATTAAAGCCGGGAATAATCGGGTTACGAAATGTCGCCATAGGGTTTATACGCTCCTTTGTCCGCTTACGCCTTCAAGAGATCGAAGCGGAGCCAATCCACATCGGCATAACCGCTCTCGGTACCGGCGGTTGGTTTCAAAGCGAACAGTCCTACCTTGGCTCCAACCCAGCCTCCGGGTACAGCCGTAAAGGATTCGCCAAACGGGATATAGGTTTCATTGTCCAGGCTGTAAGAGAAGGTGAAGACCGCTTCCAGTCTGCATTCCGTCCGGAGATACACGGTTTTTGTGCCGCTTGGCAGGTCAATCACCGCTTTTCGGCTTTCGGCAGGAGCTGTTTCCTTGTCCTTGTTGCCGAAGCTGTCCACATAAACAAGCTTGAGGCCGTTATCTGCCGCTTCCACAGCCACATAGGCATAGTCATGTCCAAAGGCAGTCAGTCCCGCCGATTCGCCTTGAGCCAGATTCAGCTCCAGCTTAGCGGTAGCCGCAAACTCAGGTGCCGGAAGCTTCTGGCAGAGAACATGGGGAGCATGATAAAGAATGCTGCCTCCTTCGGGAAGCGCCTGGGTGTACAGCCGCAGATATCCCGGATTGGCTTCGAGGGAGTACCACTCTTCCTTGCGGTTGCTTTGCCATTGCCACTGCAGGCCCAGCACGGCTGCGTTGAAGTCATCGCTGGTTTCCGGAACTGCAGCGGGATATTCCTTGCCTACATTGGGCTTCTTGCACACCAGCACCGGCTCGCCGATACCGTCTTTGTTCTGGTTCACACCCATAACCGGCCAATCATTCTCCCAGCCCATAGGCTGAAGGTGGACGATCCGGCCATATGCCTCTCTGTCCTGGAAGTGGACAAACCAGCTTTCACCGGAATCCAGATCCACGTAGCCGCCTTGGTGGGGCCCGTTCACCGGAGTTTCTCCTTGATGCAGCACAATTTTGTCCTCATAGGGGCCGTAAACAGACTTGGAGCGCAGAATGGTCTGCCAGCCTGTCGGTACGCCGCCTGCCGGAGCGAAGATATAGTAGTAGCCGTTACGCTTGTACATCTTGGGGCCTTCCATGGTCGGATGTTCTATTTCCCCGTCAAAAATCACTTCGCCGTCGTCCAGCAGAGCAGTGCCGTCCGGCTTCATTCCACACATCTTCAGCCGATGCTTGATGCCGCAGCGGCTTCTGGCGAAGGCATGGACCAGGTAGGCTTTTCCGTCATCATCCCAGAACGGGCACGGGTCGATCCAGCCCTTGACCTCTTTGACCATATGAAGAGGTGTCCAGGGTCCTGCCGGATTCTCGGCGGTGGTCATATAGATGCCTTCGTCAGGGGCGCTGAAGTAAATCCAGAACTTGCCGTCATGGTAACGGATGGCAGGTGCCCATACACCGTCGCCATGACGTACACAGCCGTCATAACCGCCAGGCATACGGTCCACCGCATGTCCGATAATGGTCCAGTTGACCAGATCCTTGGAATGAAGAATCGGCAGCCCCGGCGAGCTGACGAAGCTGGAAGCCGTCATATAGAAATCGTCGCCTACGCGTACAATGTCCGGATCGGAATAATCCGCATACAAAATCGGATTCTGGAAACGTCCGTCTCCCAAATCCGCCTGCCATACAGGGGTAAAGCTTTGCTCAGTTGTCATCTGTGGTTGTGCTCCTTTCACAAAAGAACGCCTTGTAATGGGTGTCTGATCTCAATAGTTTAACATACATGCATAAAAAATCTTTGAATTCAGTTGATTACTTTCTCATTTATTATACATATTTGTTTGTTCATTAAACAAATTAACTTCGTAACTTTTTGTGGCGCTGCGGTTTTGGCAAGGATCACCTTTTTTCTGGTTTATTATCCATTATACACCTGAGGCCCCTTCTTAGTTTAGACCTTTCCCGCCGGAAAAACCGGAAATTTCACTTTATTCCCCAATAAATTTCCTTTTCCATTTTCCTCTTATCTCATATACTAATTATGGATTGAACTAAAAAATTTGAGAGAGCAGGTATATCCATGTCATTTGTCAAACACCGATGGAGATCCAGGTGGACGGCGCTGCTGGTGGCCGGCGCGCTGCTGACCTCTATCCTTTCTCCGGCTTTGCCCGCAGTCCAAGCAGAGGAAGCCGCTTCAACGGCCAGAACTGCCCAGTATTCGGATTTAGCCTCCAGCTATGCGGCCAAGGAAATTGCCGCTCTGACGGCCTCGGGTATTCTCGATGGCTTCGATGACGGCACCTTCCGTCCATCTGAACCGGTCACCCGGGCCCAATTCGCCAAGGTCATCGCCAGCATCCTAAAGCTGAAGGCAGAGCCGGAAATTGCCGCCCGCTTCCGCGATGTCCCGGCCAATGCCTGGTATGCCGGTTATACGGGGGCACTTGTGAAGGAAGGGATTACCGACGGCGTAAGCGAAAGCGAGTTTGCCCCGGACCAGCTGGTGACTCGGGAAGAACTGGCCACCTTCTTCATGCGTGCGCTCAAGCTCAGCAAGTCAGCCCAGTCCCTGCCTTTGGACTCCTCCACATTTGCCGATTTCAACGACATTTCCCCCTGGGCCCAGCACTACGTCTCCTTTGCCTACAAGATCGGGCTCCTCCAGGGCTCCCAGGATGCAAACAACAGCCTCGTATACCGCCCCAAGGCGCAAGCCGACAGGCAGGCACTGGCCAGATTGGCATATGAGCTTCTGGAGAACAAAGATACATATCTCAACAAAGCGGCTGGCCTCACCACTCCAGCCGCTTCCGTCAGCCCCACTCCTTCCCCGTCTCCGTCCACCGGTTTTATGGGCGGGGGCGGCGGTGGCGGATTTGGCGGCGGTGGTGGAACCATCCCTTCACCAACGCCTACTGCAACTCCTACTGCAACGCCTACCGCAACACCTACTGCAACTCCTACTGTAACGCCTACCGCAACACCTACTGTAACACCTACCGCAACGCCTACCGCAACGCCTACCGCAACGCCTACCGCAACGCCTACCGCAACGCTCACTCCTGCTCCGGCAGATGGCAGTACGCTGAACGACCTGCCCGCCGGCTCCTTCACAGGGAGCTTTACGGTTGCGGCAGGTTCAACTACATTCGGACCTGAAACGGGAACAGCGGTTATTTCTGGTACACTGACAGTGAATCCGGGACAATCCGGCCAAGTAACATTGCGTAACATACAAGCAGCTAACCTGAAAGTACTCTCCGGTTCAGATCACTCCATCATTCTCCAAGGTGTGAATATATCCGGCACTTTGACCGTCAATACTGGTGACCAGGATACGCCAGTGCGTATTCTCTCCCAAGCAGGCACCTCCATTGCCCAAACCTTACTGGAATCGGGGGCTATCTTGGAAATACCTGCCGGTTCAGCCGGTGATGTAACCATAGGGAATTCTGCCAGCGGAAAAACAATTGAGCTTCGCGGCAGCATCAACGGAACTGTCCGCAGCCTGGCACCCGGCGCGCATATTCTCGTACGGGACGGCGCCTCTATACATAGTCTGATCATGGAAGCCAATGGCCGCGTTCAAGCCGATGGAAATGTCAGCGGTTACGGCATTCTAAATTCCAATGTACAGGTGGATCTGAGTGGTGCCCAAGTAGCTGTACTTAAGGAAAATACAGAATCGGCGGCAACGGCATCGATCCAGGCATTGGGATACGCCTCCAACCTTACTCTTGAGCATATAAAGAAGGTTTTGGAAGCCCGGAGCCAATATAATGCACTGAAGGCATTGGGCTTAGCCGATGGATTCCCAGGCCCACTGAAGCAACAGCTGGAAGCCGCCCAAGCCCAAATAAGGACCCTCGCCAAAGCTCAGGCGGAGAAGATGCTGGGTGAGTTGCCTGCATATGAGAATTTCAACTGGTCGGACAGAGCCAATTTAGAACCTCAGCTGATTGCTGTCCAGCAGACTGTTGATATTGCCGTATCATGGGGAAATGTAGACTGGGAATTGACCGGCTATCAAAACTGGCGCTTTTTGAAGGATCTTTTCTCCTTCAGATACCTCTCCTTAAACATCCAAATGATAGAGGGGAACATAGCCGTAGCAGGAACCTCCGTTCCCCGGGCATTGGTTTCCTTGGACAAAATCGTCGAGTCCCCGGAAATCAAGGTGGTCCATCTGGGAGAGACATTAACTGATGACAACGGAAATTTCTTGTATATGGATGATTCTCATTTCCCTCTTAAGGGTGGGGAGAAAATTAGCTTAACCGTCAGTAATCCGGAGACAGGCTATTCCACTCAAACAATTTACATGGTCTCAGCTTCTTCATCTAAAACCGAATCGCCTCCTGTCATAAAGACTTACTATGAAGGTGATCCGCTGGAAATAGACTACGGTTTAAATTTTGCCGATTATCAGTATTTGTTGATTTTAAATCAAAATAAACAAGTGCTTTATAGCGGAGTTGCAGTGGCTCATAACAAGCTTTCTCTTTACTTCGATGGGCCGATAAAGCCTATTCCTGGCGAAACACTAACTGTTTATGCACAAGGCCAATATCAGTACAGAGCTATCAGTGACCCGGTACGGGTCAAAGTGTTGGCCAACTCTGGAAATTCCCAACAACCAGTTCTATCTGAGGTTTATGATGGGGACTTCATGATTACCCTGCCTGCTCCCGAAGGTACTAATGTCACAGTGGAACGCAGCGGCCAAATCCTTAGACCAATTTGGAATTACAATGGTACAGTGTTAATTCAGCTAACACAAGAACCGCTGAAGCAAGGGGAAGAGATTACCGTCATTTGTAAAGAACCCGGCAAAAACCCCAGTATCCCGGTTACAAAGCAAGTGCAGCCTACTGCCGGCAAATCTGTACAACCTGCTGCAACCCTTACAGATGGGGACGGCATGGTTACCATTTTTGGCAAATTCCCCAGCGATTCGTCGCTCTTAATCCGATGGGGCGACAGCAGCACCTCTCCGGCTATGGTTTTCCCATTGGGATCGTCACCAGACGGCAGCTATGATTTTTACATGAACTTCTCTACAGATTACATGTATGATAGATCGGTCTACCTGTTTCTTAAGAGCCCTGGTAAAGGAATTAGCACTGCCCAGAAGCTTTCTTTTACCCCAAAAACAAAATTGCTTTCCTCCGGGGGTACCCTCTTTACAGACAGTGTAAATCTGAAGGTTACTGCTGAGCCTGAGTCTCTTGTATCTCTAAAGAAACAGGACGGGACCATCGTTTACGAAAAGCGAGGAACTGCAGACAGTAAAGTGATCCTTCTGGACAGTATGCATTTGAAGCAAACTCTGCGGGACGGTGAAGCTGTTCAACTTACAGCTACCGCTCCAGGCAAAAAACCGAGCAAACCGGAAACCCTCTATGTTGCATCCAATCAACAAAAAACTGCAATTCCTGTAGTGGCCGGTACTCTCGTGCGTGGAATGGAAAAGCCGGTACTCTCCATTCTTTCGCAAGCCTATAAATTTGAAGCATTTATTGAAACGCCTGAAGGAGTGGAAGTCAGCGTAGATGAATTGTCTCCAAGGGCAGAATTCGGCCTGGACAAACAATTCACTCTGGACCCGCAGCTGATAAAGGGCGCAACCAAGCTGCTGGTTTCCATTAAGGAGCATGGCAAGGAGAAAAGTGACCCTGTCGAGGTCCCCATTTATGATGCACCCAAAGGTACTTTTTTGCAGACTGTTACCCAAAACGTCTATCAAAGCACCAATGCTTCAGAATTCATAAATGGCTATGCGGACCCGTTTTCAACTGTTATTGTGCAGACTGCCGATGGACAAACCATCGCACAGGGAGAGGCCACTATACTGGGCAGCTTCCACTTGAATGTGCCTTATAGTAATCTTGTGCCGGATACCCTGCTTCATTTGACGGCAAAAGCACCCGGTTTACCTGACAGCAATACTGTTACCCTCGCTGTATATGCGGCCCAAGGTGAAACCTCGAAGCCTATTGCTGCGGATTTTGTGGAAAGCGGGGGAACCATGATCAAGCTGGATTTGGAGGCCCCTGCCGGTTCTTTTGTTACCATCTACAATCACGACGGGACATTGCTCGACAGCGGATATTGGAAGGGTGCAGCCGGCAGCGGCATGGTAAAAAGCACCATCTATTTTGATGTCGGGCAATTGGATCAAACCTTGAGAATCACTGCACAATTACCCGGTTGCAATGTAAGTGAAAATACCTGGGTGCATGTCCGAACTAGTGAGATGCCCGAAAACATGTTTTTTCCTGCGATTACGAAGACGCAATATGATTATCCTTCGGGCATGACAAAAATCTCAGGATATACGCAAGAACCCTTTACCCTTATCCGAGGAGGCGTTGTCAAAACAAATTCCGATGCCAACGGCAATTTCGAACTTTACGTGCGCACAATCCCGTTGATTGTAAAATCGATTGAATTCCAAGCGCCCGGCAAAAAGTCCGTCACCTATCCTATTTATATGATGCCGGAAACCCCCTATATGTATGAGCAAAATGATAGTGGCAGTAATGTTGGTGGCGGCGGTGGCAGCAGTATTGGGATAGGTCCAAGCCCTGTCAGTCCCGGCGGGGGTTCAGAAGTAACCAATCCATAACTTTTGTTACTAGAAACAACACAGAGTTCTTTTAAAATAAATAGTGAGTACCAGCTAAACTTTACCGCTTGTTGCCTGCCATCCGCAGCTGACAAGCGGTTTTTTATTATATGGACGGAATTACAAGCTGGATAAAGGTTCTTCGGGTGGATTATAGGCCTTATCCCAAGTAGAACCGGCCAGATGGCTTTTATTCTGTCTCCTAGCCTCTAGCGGAACTCAGCGACGCTTAGAAGCGGAAAAAAGCGGTTTTCAAAAAATAACGGAACTGAGAGACTCTTAGCGGGGGCAAGTTGCTGATATTACTTGCTCCAGCAGCGCTAAGAGTCTTTTAGTTCCGTTACAATTTAAAAACCCGGAATATTCGTGTTTAAGAGCTTCTCAGTTCCGTAAGCGCGGCGCCTACGTTTTATCCCATAGCGTTTGATCCAGTAGAGCGCTAAAGCTATGCAAACCTACAGCCACACGAAGCGTCATGTTCCCGCTAGCGCCTACTGCGGACCTTCCTTGTACGCGGAAGGTCAACCTTTGCCCTTGCCGCCGCGCCCGCCGGGCTTCACGGCGCCCACCAGCCGCGCCACCAGGCGGTTGGCCCGCTCCGGCGGCCCGCCGCCGGCGCCTGCCGCCCCGCTGCGCCCGGGCGGCTCAACCCCATAGCGCGCCTCGCCATATTGGCGCACCAGCTCCCCCAGCGCATCCCGCTCCTGCCTTACGGCGGGATGCGCCTTTTCCAGCCGCGCGGCGTACTCCCGCGGCGTCTCGGCCGGCTGCGCCGGCCAGCCCTTCTCCTCCATGCCCCGGAGGAGAGTTTGGTACACCTGCCGGATGCCCGTGGCAGCCGGCACATAACGGAGCCGCTGCGGCGTTGGCTCCTTCATCCGCACCAAACGGATGGCCGGATTGGCCATCACCTCCAGCGGCTTCTCCCGGGAGCGGTACCGGTACATAGCCGCCGCCAGCAGCAGAACCACAACGACCGCAAGCCCCAGCCAAACCACGCCCGGAATATGGGCGGAGTCCGCCAACGCTTCCAGGTCCTTGGGATCAGGAGCGCCCTGTTCTGTGGGAATCGGCAGGATTTTCTGTTCCAAGATGGGCAGGGTAAAGGTAATATCCACCCCCAGCCACTCCAGCAGCATAAACACGCCTGCCCCAACAGCGGCAAAAGCCAGCATGGCCCCCGGAAACACCAGCAGCAGCGCAAGCAGGGCAAGCACAATCCCAAGGAGCAGCAGAATGCCCCTCAGTCCCGGCATGCCGTAGGCGCCGTCCAGCCGTTGGGCGTAGATAAGGCTGAAGCCGCGAATGAGCAAATACAATACAGCTGCAGCCGCCAGAAGCGGCTGATCCGCCGTATGGCCGAAACCAACGAAGATCAGTATCGGAACGGCAAAACATTCCCACAGAAAAAAGCCTCGTAACCGTTCACTTGCCCTTTGGGAGCCCTCCAGCCAAAATCCCGCCCGGATCACAAAAATAAACCCAAGGGCCGTCTCCCAAACCAAAAACCCCGATCGGTCCAGCAAGGTCAGCATGGAAACTGCAGCGATGAACATAACCAGAAAACCTCCGATTACCGCAGAGCGGGCACCATACAAACCAGACAGCCGGTTCATTCCCAGGCCCAACAGCATCACAAACGGCGCAAACACCAGCAGCATAACCCGTTCAGCGAACGCTCCAGCGGAAACAAAGGGCAGCAAACCGCATAACAGCACCGCAGCTTCCAAGGCAAAGAACAGCCACTCCTTCATCCTCCCGTTCTTGACTCCAGCTGTTCCAACCTCTTCCTGGCTGCCCCCACCGTTTTCCACATGCTCCTGGCTCGGCTCATTACGGTAAACGCTCACCGTACTTCCGCTCCCTGACTCACTTCCATACCCGCTCTCCAATCGCCCGCTGCTCCGCTCATTTCCATTCCTATCCCCCATAAGCCATCACCTCCTCCCGGCCGGGAGACTGGCCGTCTCCCGCTTCCCCGGCTCCGCCGCCGCGGGTGTTCCCGCCCTCCGGTGCCAGATCAATCACATGCACCGGACAGCCCTGCTGCCGGAGCATGCTCAAAGCCCGGGTACTCTCGGCATCCCGGTAATCCGTCACCAGCACCACCGTATCTCCGGGGCGCTTGGCCCGGCCCGCTGCCTGGAGCAGTTCGGCCTGGGAGCAGGAGGTATACCGGGACAAGGAGCCCAGCCGGTTAGCCAGCCGCTCAGGCTGTACAGGCCCCGCGGCGGGCAGCAGCTCCGTAGAGCCGCCCAGACTGTCCGACAGATTGGTCATAAACCCAACCTCCGCCTCTTCACCCGCCAGCTGCACAGCCAGTTGACGCACACGCTCACACAGCCGGTCCAGCCGGTCCCGGGCCGCTACCGCCCACTGCTCCTTCCCCATCTGGCCGTTCAATAAAAGCCATATCCGGGCATCCGTCGTATACCCGAACTGCTTCACCATCAGTCCGCCGGTACGGGCAGTGGCAAACCAGCTCACGTTCTTCAGCGGGTCCCTGCTGGTATACGGTCGCACTCCGGTAAACAAACTGGGATCCTCCTGGATAAAACGGCGCACGCGGATTTCGCCCATCAGCCCGTCCAACAGTCTGCGTTCCGCCCCCGGTGCCAACCGGGCAGGCCGGACAATGACCTCCATTTGCGGATAAACCGTCAGGAAGCTCTGCTGCAAGCCCAACAGGTCCATACATTCCAGCATCGCCTGATTCCACCGGGCCACTCCCCGCCGGACCGCTACTGCCGGTACGATCAGCTCCGCCGACTGACGGGCCAGAAGATAGGTATCCAGCCGGACCCTGCGCTCTCCGTTGCCGCCCACCACCGCAAGCTCATCCGGCAGCACAAAATCCAGCCGGACCTTGGGGCAGGGCAGACGGGTGGGATTGACCACCCGGATCCGGATCTCCAACTCCTCGCCGGGGTCGGCATAATCCCGGGATACCCGCACCTCCAGCCGGATGCGGGGGTATATCCGCCTCTCCCAGAAGTTAGGTGCAGCCCACAGTCCAATAAGGAGCATAACCAGTGTCAGCCAAAGCAGCAGCCACATGCCGCCCCCCTCCTTTCTCCGGGAAGGGACAGCCTGCCCCATCCTTTTGCACCCTGCTCCAGTGTTCCTTTCATAAACCCTACCTCAAGCCCCCGCCTCATACAGGCCTTGCCGCCAGCTCCGTAGGAACCGGAATTTCTGCCAGAAGTGCCGCCAGCACCTGCTCCTCAGTAAATTCCCGGGCGCGGAATTCCGGCGTTAACTGGACACGGTGGGCAAAAACCGGAATGACTGCTTCCTTCACATCATCCGGGGTCACATAATCCCTTCCGTCCAGGCTGGCCAAGGCCTGAGCCACAGCCAGGAGCGCCAGGCCCGCACGGGGGCTGGCCCCGAACAAGAACCGCTTGTCCTCCCGGGTGGACCGCACCACACGCAGGAGATAGTCCTCCACCTCCTGTGAGGTCCGCACCTGCCGGCATTCCAGACGGCATTGCCGCAATAGCTCCGGGGTAATCACTGCCTGTGGCATCTCCGGAGCCGAAACCGAACGGAACCGGTGAAGAATACGAGACTCCTCCTCCAGGCTGGGGTAACCCAGACGCACCTTCAGCAGGAAACGGTCCAATTGGGCCTCCGGCAGGGGAAATACACCCTGGGATTCTACCGGGTTTTGAGTAGCGATAACGAAGAACGGCTCCTCCAGCCGCTCAGACAGCCCGTCCAGGCTGATTTGCCCCTCCGCCATCGCCTCCAGCAGGGCAGAAGCAGTGCGGGGCGTAGCCCGGTTTATTTCATCGAAGAGAAGAAACTGTGTGAAAATCGGCCCCTTCCGCAGGCTGAACTCCCCCGTCTGCGGCTGGTAAACCAGCCCGCCCAGCAGATCCTGGGGCAGCAGATCCGGCGTAGCCTGCACACGCGTGAACCGCGCGTCGAAGCCGCCGGCCAATGCTTTAGCCAATGTAGTTTTTCCCGTACCCGGCACATCCTCCAAGAGCACATGGCCCTCCGCCAAAAGCGCCGCCGTCATCAGCCGGATCGCCTGCTCCTGTCCCACTACCTGCTTGCCTATCTCCGCACGCAGGCGGTTGTACAGCTCCTTTATTCCCACCATGCTCCCAACCAACTTTCTAGGCCGTGTCTGAAAACCCGCTTGAGGGCATCTTTCACCGCCTTTTCGCCCCTGGCCTCGTCACTTTCGCTTGACGTACCCCCGGTACGCCTTCACGAAAGTTCCTTGCCATGAACGAAAATTCGCCAAAATCTGCTCCCCTCGGAGTTGTCAGACACACCCTGGTAGATTTGTTATATAAAAGGATACCACAAACCCGTTGGCATCCGGCAAGTAAAATTTCCTCCGGCATGGCAGCCGCCTGCCTGCTTGTATCCCCCGCATCCGATCCACTATAATGGGAGAGAACTGACGTATTGTGCTTTTTCTGGAGGAGTTTGCGATGATCACCCTGCTCAGCTGCGGCTACAATTATGCCCATCCCAATGGAATACGGATCGTCCGCCCCAATGGTTCCGATGACTATGCCTTTGTGCTGTTCCGCACCCGGGCTGAGATCGTGGTCAATGACGTGCCTATGACCGTTGACAAGAATACCTATATCCTCTTCCGGCCGGACACCAACCATCTGTACCGGGATGTGGAGCTGCCTTTTATTAATGATTGGTTCCACTGCAAAAAAGAAGGGCTGGAGCCTTTCCTGGCATCACTGGATTTCCCTCTGGACACTCCCGTCAAAGCCGCCGACCCGCTGCTGATTTCCAAGACCATTATGGAGCTGCAAAGCACAAGCCGCCAAACCGGCCCTTACCGGGATTCCATTCTGGATGCCGACTTGCGTTCTCTGCTTATGAAGCTAACCGTGTGGCGCACCCATGATCAGGCCCTTCCGGAGAAAACAAGCCGGTACTACCGCCAGCTGACGGACCTGCGCAATGAATTGTACAGCTCTCCGGGCAACCGGCATAAGGTGGAATCCCTGGCCGCCTCGGTAAACTTAAGCAAATCCTACTTCCAGCACCTGTATAAGGAGCTGTTCGGGGTTTCCGTGATGACGGATATTATTAACGGCCGGGTGGATTACGCCGGCTACCTGCTGAACAATACCCAGCTGTCCGTCACGTCCATCGCCACCATGTGCGGCTACGACAACGACACCCACTTTATGCGCCAATTCAAAAAAGTCACCGGACGCACTCCCAGCCAGTTCCGTGGGGGGCCCGTATAAAAACGCCTGGAGTCTCGGAAAAGCTGTACGAACCTGCCTGATCTGTTTCGTCATGTGTATTTCCGGCGGTGACCTTAGTCCTTGATGATTCTAACGGCGGCCACAGCCGCTATTTCAGCGAAAACATGCCTTCCAAAAATCTAACGGCCGCCACAGCCTCTATTAGGCCCCATTGCCCCATCGTAAGCCCCTTTTTAACCCAATAACGTCTCCTGCTTCCGTTAGATTTTATAAACTCCTGTTTTGGTGCAAATAGCGG
The DNA here is from genome assembly GCF_046098205.1 of Paenibacillus mesotrionivorans. NCBI lineage: Bacteria > Bacillati > Bacillota > Bacilli > Caryophanales > Paenibacillaceae > Paenibacillus > Paenibacillus mesotrionivorans. The sequence continues at coordinate 107,914 of NZ_JBJURJ010000022.1, forward strand.
CGCTCACCGCCGTTAGAAATAAAGCCATCCGCAAACGACAGCACACGCAAGCGGCACTCCTTCACCAAAAAGGAGTGCCGCTTTCTTTTACCCGTTGACGGCTCCCTTCCACAGTCATATAATATATCGTAACGATATATCGGAGGGATACATACAGATGCTCAACTACATCGTATTAGGCATGCTTTATAACGGCCCCTTAACTGGCTATGATGTGAAAAAATGGATCGAAAACGGCATCGGCGTTTTTTACAAGGCCAGCTACGGCAGCATTTATCCCACCTTGAAGCTGCTTTCCGAGCAGGAGCTGGTGCGCCTTTGTCCGGAGGAGCAAGGCTCATCCCGGCAAAAAAAGCTCTATGAAATCACCCCGAAGGGCCGGGAGACATTCCTCGATTGGCTCAGCCAGCCCATTGAAGCCGAGGATAGCGGCGGCAAACAAAACCATCTGGCCAAGGTTTATTTTTTCGACGTGCTGCCGGAAGAGATTGCTTCCCAACAGCTGGCGGAATATGAACGAAAAAATCTCGACTACCTGAACCGCCTCCTGGCGCTGGAGCGTTCCTTTGATTCCCCGGGCAATCAGAAGCATCATTATTATAAAATGTCCACGCTGTATTATGGCATAGGCATTGTGCGGGAGACCCTGCGCTGGTGCCGCCACGCAAGGCTGAAGCTCCCCTTCCGGGAGCTATACGAAGGAGGTATGGCTTATGAAACCGAGTGAGAACCGGATCATCCCCATTGATCTTGGAGGAGTCAACAGCTATCTGGTGGAAACGGAGCAGGGATTTGTGCTGGTGGATACAGGCGGTCATCTGGTCCTGGACCGTACCTTTGACAACCGGAGGCAAAAGCTGCTGGACGCCCTGGAGACGCATGGCTGCACCCCGGGCCGCCTGCGCCTTATTCTTCTGACCCACGGAGATAACGACCATGCCGCCAACGCCGCTTACCTGCGCCATAACTTTCAGGCCCCTATTGCTCTGCATCCTGCAGACCTGCCATTGGTGCAGAGCCCGGACCTGCCGCTTCTGATGGCCAGCTTCCGTTACCGTTCCCCAATACTCCGCATTATCTTCCGGGTGATGAAGAGCAAGATTACGCTCGTCACCCGCAAAACACTGGATGACTTCGAACGTTTCCAGCCGGATCTTCTGCTGGAGGACGGAATGGAGTTAAGCGGCTATGGCATTCATGCCCGTGTCGTCAGCCTGCCCGGCCATACTCCCGGCTCTGTGGGGCTGCTGTTCCGGGACGGCTCCTTTCTGTCCGGCGATACCCTGGTCAACAACAAAAAGCCCGCCGGCGCTCCCAACGCGGCAGACTTTAAGGCTTTATCGCAAAGTATAACCCTGCTTAAGGGCATGAACATTCAAACCGTGTATCCCGGTCACGGAACATCCTTCAGCTTCCGTGAGCTGGGATGAGCCCCAGTCCGCAGACTGAAGCTTTTGTACATCCTTATCAAGAGAAATAAGCGGCGGATTCCCGCACAACAGCAGCCATGGGCAGATGATAGGGACATTTCTCCTGGCATAAGGGCTGCTCCCGGCAGGGCTCATAGTCTGCGCAGGAAAGCAGCTTATCTTTATGCTTCTGGTAGAAGCCGTCTCCCTTCGGCAGCAGGCCAAACTCATCCCGCAGCCGGCTGGAGATCATCACATCGGGAATCGGGATCCCCAGCGGACAGGTGCAGTAGTTGCACCGGCGGCAATCATGTCCCCCTAAACGCCCTGCCAGGGCCTCCAGCTCTGCCTGCTCCTGCTCCTCGACCTCCTTCTCGAAGGCCCGGAGATTCTGGCGGACCTCCTCAGCGCTTGCCATACCGGACAGCACCACATGGACATCCTGGCTGTACGGATAACGTAAAGCCCGTTCCACAGGCTGGAAGAAACCTCCCGACAACGGCTTCATGGCCACTCTGCCCATCCCAAGCTCGGACAATGTAGGGATCAGGTCATTCACGGCGAAGGGCTGGCCCAGGTTCAGGTGAAACAACGTCGTATCAAAACGGCCGGAGCGGACCCAGCGGGCCAAAAGCTCGGGACGGTGTCCCGTAATCCCGATAAACCGCACCTTTCCTTCCCGTTTGGCCGCAAGTGCTGCCTGGTAGGCACCATCCTCCGCCATCGCCGCGTTATATTCATGTGGACGATTTACATAATGGATCTGCAGCAGATCAAGGGTATCCGTCCTCATTCGTTCCAGACTCCGCTCAATCTCCGCTTTGGCGCCGGCATAATCCCGCTGGGCCGTTTTGGTGGCCAAGAAGAATTCCTTCCTGCGGTGGGAGATGGCTTGTCCGATAATTTCTTCGCTATTCCGGTATCCCGCCGCGGTATCCACATAATTGATGCCCAGGTCCAGAGCCTCATTCAATGCGGTATGTGCCTGTTCATACGGCACGCCGGGGAGATTCATAGCTCCGAAGCCCAGAGCCGATACATTCCAGCCGGTAGAGCCCAATTCACGGTATCTCATCAGCATGCCCTCCTCGCTTAGTTACTCGTTACGACCAATCGGATCGTTAGCAGCTAATCCTGATTTTAACACAGCACATGAGGATTTTCCTGCGAATTGAACCCAAATCCTTAAAGGCGGTTACCCTCAAAAAAAGCTGAAGAAGAATGAAATTGATGTAAGCAGCTATTGCATGAACCCCCGTGTCCCCCGGATATCATAAAGCCCCGGCGCCAGCCTTCTGGCATTCCGGGGCTAAACACATGCTACGGCCGCATCTGCTGATACAGCCGGTAAATCATAACCGCCGCCTGGGCGCGGCTGGAAGCTTCATACGGAGCAAACCGTCCGTCGCCCACACCATCCGCAATACCGGTTTGCTTCAGGAAACGGACAGCCTCCCGGGCATATCCGGCTAACTCCTGCTCATCGGCAAACGCGCTGTTTTGCCCTTCCTGCTTCAGCTCGCCCTCCAGCTGCCGGATCACGCGGTACAATACCACCGCCATATCCTGGCGGCTGATCTCTTCGTGGATGCCGAAGCTGCCGTCCTCCCTGCCCTGCACAATACCCAGCTCCTGGGCGGAGGCCAGTGCGGCGTAATACCAGCTGCCCTGCTCCACATCCGCCAGTGTGGACTTCGCTTCCGTGCGGGTAAGGTCAAAGGCATTCATCAGCATGGTGACAAACTCCGCCCGGGTGACCCTCCCCTCAGGGTGAAACTGTCCTGCGCCGATGCCGCTAACCGCCTCCCGGGCGGCCAAGGCTTCGATGCCCTCCTGTGCCCAGCCGAACCCTGTCAGATCGGTAAAGGCTACCTCGTGGTGTACGGCTGCAAATTTGCCCAATTCATGCGGCTGAAGCAGTATTCTCTTCGTTGCCGGATCATAACGGCTATTTTTCAGCACCTTCAGTTTTTCAGCTTTATCGCTCCATGTAAAGACAATCACTTTATGGGGCTTTTCTCCAGGCTGAAGGGAATAGTCCAGCTCCACCTTCACTTTGGATGTACCGAAATCTGATACCTGCCTCCCGTTCAAGGTTAAAGCAAGGTCATACACATCGGCCCCGTGCAGCATAGCTTGGGCTTTCCCGTCCGAATCAGCCCTGGGTGCCTTCGCGATCTGCAGCTTAACCTTCACACCCGCTTCCCCCTGAATGGCAAGCAGCTCTGCCGGTAAGGTCACAGAAGCTAAACCGGCGGCATGGATACGGATAGCTTTTATGTTGCCTGCTTCCCCCCGGCTGGCGAAGGTAATGGGCAATTCCACCTCCAGTCCCTGCAGCGGCTCTGTGGAGGCAATCTCGATATCCACTGTGCCCGAAAGCTCTCCAGCCTGCTCCACTGCCTTCTTTACATCCGTCTCCCGCAGGACCAGACGGGAGATACCGCCGGCAGCAGGAGTCACGGTGACTGCAAGCTTTCCTTGGCCGACGGAATCAGCAGCCTTCCCCGGATCTGGCGAAGGGCCTGAGCTGCCGCCGGAATAGACTGCCGGAGCTAGGGGTGTTCCGGTGACCGTTATGCCGGATGACAGGTTTCCTGCCTGGTCCCGGGTGCTGATCCGGTAGGTGTACGATATCCCATTGTCCAGGCCGGATATGATGATGCTCCTCTGCCCCGCAGGGACATACACCGCTTCCGTAACGGAAGGCACGGGGTTCTCCCGTATGATGCGAACCGATGCCAGATCCTCATCCGGGGGATCAGACCAGGCGAGTGTCAGCTGCCCGTCTCCTGGGCTTACAGCAGCTGCGGTCACCTCACCTGGGGGTGTGATATCCGTTTCACCGGGCTCGACTGGCCCTTCCACCCGGATGTTCACCTCATCCGTCCATTGCCCATCTGCACTTATGGCTGTGACTACCGCTTGCCCCGGACTGACAGCCGTCACCAACACATGAGTTTTCCCGTCGATAGGCTGGTATACAGCATCCGTCACCGTGGCTACTGCGGGATTGCTGGTTGTAAACTGTATGGTCTTGTCGCTGGCATCCTCCGGATGAACCGCTGCCCACAGTGGAAATTGATCCCCCGCCTGGATAACAGCAGGCATTCCGTAGGTATCAATGGATACACTGGTTGCCGGCACAGTAGGAATAACAGCTTGGAGGGACAAGGCTGCGGAGAAGGTCTGACCTCCCCGCTCCACGGCATCAATTTGAACCTGATTGGCGCCTTCCTGAAGCGGAAGGTTCAGACGGAAGGTATTGACATAATTGCTGCTGTACGGTGTGGGAATTTCCGTTCCATTCACCCGAACCTTCAACAGGGCTCCTTTATTCGTCCGGCCTGACACCCCATACACCAGCCCTGTTACCGTACCGTCCATTTGATCCAGCTTGATGATTGGCGGTGCCGCATCTCCGGCGGTTGATCTGTTTTCATGCGTGGCACCGTAAGGATCTGTTGCGGCCAGAGAGAACTTCACGGCATCAGCAATGGTGATGTCGGTTCCGTTGGTGGTCAATTTCACATATTGTCCGGTGCCGGGAGCAAATTTGTATGTGCCCAGGTATACCCACATATTGTCAACGCCATTTTGATGAATGCGTATGGAATTGTCCTTCCCGCCATCATAGGCAATTTCCAAGGGAATGTTGTAGCCCCGGCTGCCTGGCGAATTCCAAAGCATGTATACATTGTATTCACCGGCTTGTGTAACATAAGGCGTCCACTTGGCCCATTTGCCGGCAACATTGTTGTCATGGAAATAATTAAGGCCAAAGCGTGATGTCGTATATTGGCTTACCGACCAGCCGCCGTCCGACGTAAACCCGCTGTCCAGATTGTCTACAATCAGCTCCACACGGCTGTCCGGAGATGTCCTCACCGCAAGCTCCGCAGAGGCTCCGGACATCAGCCTGTTGATATCCGCTGCCTGGAGCTTGTAATAATAGGTAGTATTCTCTTTAATCCCGCTCCAATCGGTATATTGGCTTGCTGTCAGCATCGTACCGATCCGGTTCGTTTCCGAAGGCTCAAATTCCGGCGTTTCGCTGCGGTACAAATTGTAGCCCAGCAGGTCCGCCTCCTGATTTGGCTCCCAGGCCAATCGAACCTTTACTGCTGTGGATTCAAGAGCATGCAAGCCCTGCGGTATGGAGGGAGGTGTTGTATCCTTCGCTTCCTGTGTGGTTGCAGTCACAATAGCGCTGAAGCCGGACAGATTGCCTGCATAGTCCATTGCCTGGACCTTGAAGCTGTAGGAGGTTTTCTCCGCGAGCCCGCCCACACTGTATGAGGTTCCGTATGTTTCCGCAAGAATTGATCCATTCCCATCGGAGATCCGGTACCCCTTAATCCCCGAACCTCCGGTATCCGTTGCCGCATTCCACGAAACATCCACAGATGCTTTCTTGGCAGCTGTCACCCGCAAGCCGTTTGGCACCGAGGGAGTTTCCGTATCCGTATAAACGGGCGCAGCAAGCGGCTCGGTTCTGGCGCCGTAGAGCAGACCGCTGCCATTGGTGCCGACGTAGACCCGGCCGTGAACCTGGCGGTCTCCGGTCATGGCGTTGGGGTCATTTCCGGGGAAGGGCTCATCCACACTGGCCTTCACCCAGGTTTCCCCCATATCATCGGAGCGGAATATGGCTTCCTTGGCATGCCCCGCCACCTTCCCATAGACGAATACGGCCGGATTCAACCTTCCGGGAGCATGTTTGCCAAAGCTGAACAGGAATGCCGTCTCTACGCCCTCAACCTTCGCGAAGCTTTTTCCTGCGTCGCTGGAACGGTATAATCCCTGGTTATTGAGGCCGACCCAGACCTCTCCCATGATCCCGGGAGCCGCCTCCACATTATGCCATGCAGTGGATTGTGCAGGCAGGGCTCCTCCCGGACTCCAGGAAATGCCTCCATTAGTGGTGACGTACATGCGGCCGGACTTGTCATACAGATAAAAGATACTGCCGTTCACCTTATCCGAGGACAGCGGCTGATAATAATTCCCGAACACGTTGTCACCGGACAGTCCCCCCGACGGTGCTCCCACACCCCGCTGCCAGGTAACCCCCCGGTCAAGCGTCACATACACATCACTGCGCTGGGGCATCCAGATGATGTTATCGGGGCTGGTAGCTGATACCGCCACTCTTCCTCCCTGAGCCTTTTTGTAAGGCAGCGTAGCGAATCCGGTATAGTTTACGCCTCCATCCAGGGAATAGGCGCCGTTGCCCGGGCTTTCCCGGTTATCCCCATTCCACCCGTACGTTCCCACACGCACGACATATTCCGGATCGGTTACCTGCACATCGATGCCCGTAGTGGTCATCAGTCCGATTGCGCTGCTGCCCGTAAAATAGGTAGATGCAGGAAAATCAGTCAGCGAAACATGATCGAACCCCCCGTTATCGGCAATGCCGCTGTGCAGAATCGCTCTCCCCCCGGGAGGGCTGGTCAAATTACTGACATTAACCGTAGACTCCAGGCCTTTGGCATAATTGGTCCATTCCGAAGGCGCCACCGTAATGTCGTCAGTCCTCCAAGGGTAATACCAGTCCGTAAACCACACCCGCTTGGAGTTGTAAGGGTCAATCACAATCGAAGAGGTTTCCGAGGACCAATGCCAATCGGGCATCCATGGCGTGCTAATATTGCGGGTATAGGTCAATTTTGTCCAGGTGGCGCCGCGGTCTGTGGAACGGTAGATCGGATTGTTATGCTCCCCCATACCACGTGCTGTCATGATGACGTTCTTATCCGCATGGTCTACGGTGATGCCGATAAATATTTTCCCCGCTTCCCCTGGAGGTGTCAAATCCACCCAGCGATTGCCCTCCAGTCTGGCAATCCCTGAGCTATGGGTGACATACAGGTAGCCGTCCTGGTCGATAAGGGCCTTCTTAGGCTTCACCGGGCTGCCGGACAGCAGCGTCCAGGTTGCTCCTGCATTGCGGCTGACATATACACCCGTATTGAAAGCGCCTGCATAAATGGTCTGACTGGGCTGCCCGTTCCCGCCTGTAGCCGGATCGAAGGCAATAAAGGTAATACCGCTATTGGTGCTGTCGGCTAATGCCGGGAAGGAAGCCACCTTCTCCCAGCTTCCGCTGTTGGCTGCGGCAGTGCTGCGGAAGAGCCCCTTGGTCCGGGAGCCGTAATAAATCACATTCCCATCGTTGGGATCAACTGTAATCCGTTCCGTGATTTTATTAACGCCGTTGGCATTCATAGGGACATCTGCCCCGCCAGCCTTCAGATTGGTTCTGGTCCAGGTTTCTCCCCGGTCCACAGATTTATAAATATCGCTGGGCGACCAATAATCATACTTGCCTAATGCAGCATAGAGAATGTCGGGATTGCTGGGGTCAATCGCCATGCTGTCCACCCCGTACAAATTCACCTCACTGCGGTCGGCAAAACCGACCAGCTGCCTCCAGGTTTTCTCCGCCTCATTCCAGCGGTACATGCCGCCCACATCCGTCCGGATGTAAACCAGATCCTGTTCGGCCGGATGGGCTACCATCCCGGTCACGTAGCCGCCCCCGCCGATAGGGACGCCACTCCATTCATAGGGGTCCTGCGCCACAGAGCCTTGGGCATAAACAGACCTGCTCCCTCCGGAAAAAGGAGCTATGCCTCCGCAAATCAGAACAAACGCCAAAAAGCATAACGCCAAACGGGGAGTGCCTTTCCAACCGCGTCTTTCATGCATCCGTTCCCTTCTCCATTTCATGAACGCTAATCTCCCTTCCGGTTTCAGCTGCAGCTCTTATCAGCATGATGAGTGCATGTTCAATTATAGGCAATCCGCAGGTCCCCTTACAGGTGACAAACCTTCAATTTCTGGTGGATTCCTATAGAGGCTCCATACCCAGACCATTCCCCGAATAAATCATAAAAAAAAAGACCTGCTCCGTTAGAGCAAGTCCCGGTCAACAGGTTACTGGAAACACCCGTTACTTGATGCTGTCCCGGTAAGCACTGGGCGTAACGCCAGCTATCTTCTTGAACAGCTTCGTAAAATAACTGGGGTCGGCATAACCTACCGCATAGCAAATATCGTACAGCTTATTCCGGGGGTTGCGCAGCAGCTCTTTCGCCCGTTCCATCCTGACCTGGGTCAAATAATCGTTGACCGTCCTCCCGGTCTCTTGCTTGTATAATAGGCAGACATAAGTAGGCGTCAAGAATACATCCCGGCCAATATCGGTAACTGTAATATTCTCCGAATAACGGGCATTGATGATCGCCTGCACCCGCTCTACCAAATTACCGGACTTTCCGTTCCGCCGTTCCCAAATCAAGGCACACCGTTCAGAAAGAAGCTGCTCCAGGGTACGGTGAAGCTCCTCAAACGTTTCTTGCCTGGCCAATATCTCCCAAACCGAGGACTCTTGCGCATACGGTCCTTGTATCCCCAGCTCCAATAGGAGCTGGTCAGCCAGAAGGGCCAGCTGCAGGCTGAGATTGCGGATATAGTCTGCTCCACTTCTCCAGCTTTTGGCCAACTGGCCAAAAATACAATCCAGTTCTTCCTGCAGCCGCTCCGCATCTCCTGCCTTCATCAGGACTGTAAGGCGCTCGATTCGCGTGTGATCCACCCGAAAAACCTGCTCCTCGGAAGGTTCCGGACTGTTTGTAGTAATGATGCGGTTTTTGCCTAAATACCATTTCCGTTCCGCTGCGTCCCTGGCTTGAGCGTAAGAGTGGCTGATATGCCCCAGCCCCTTGCTCCGATCCCCCACACCAATGGTAACCGTCAAAGCCAGCCAACGCTCCAGATTATACCGAATCGCTTCGGCTAACGCCAGCAGCCGTTCCTCGCAAAACCCTTTGCTCTCCAAACAGAGAATACACACCAATTCTCCGCTCCGCACCTCAAAGACATATCCGCCCATGTCCAGGTCCATAAGCTCCTGGCAAACATTAACCGCGGCATACATCAGCAGCTGCCTGTCCCGTTCATTGCGGGAAGCCAGCATTTCCGCATAATCATCCACACTGATGACCAATACTACATAATCTGCCGACACCGGCAGGTTGAGCTCCAAAAAAGCGATCCGCTCCTGTATCAAACCGGGAGACAGCCTCTGCCCCAGAAGTGCATACAGGAACCGCTCACGCAGAAGCGGCAAACTTTCCCTCAGCTTCACCTGCATGTCCCGGGCCACCTGCAGCTGTCTTTCCTGCTCTGCCAGCTCCATGGTAATCCGCCTCACCACCTGGCGAAGCTCACGCAGATTGACTGGTTTAAAAATATAATCCACTGCATTCAGCTGCAAGGCCGACTTCAGATAATCCGCCACAGTATGCTCGCTGACAAAAACAATTTTGATTCGGGGGTAACGTTCCCTCAGCCTCCGGGATAATTCAATTCCGTCTAAATGATGCAGCCGCACATCCGTCAATACGATATCTGGCTTCAGACGCTCCGCCTCTTGTAGGGCCGACTCCCCGTCCTCAGCCTCCCCCGCCACCTCAATGCCGTATGCACTCCAATTCAAATAATGGCGAAGACCGTAGCGTACCCTAGGCTCATTATCTACAATTAACAGCTTGTACATGGGCGTTGTCCCCGCTCTCCAGTATTTCCTTTTATTATACGGGAAGAAGCAGGAGCCTGCAGGAAAATGGCAGCTCATTTCTAACGAATATCAGAAGCCTTATTTCCTCTGACTGCACTCATTTGAGCCGATTATCACGGAATAAGCTTCTACAGATTCGTTGCTATGAACGTTTTTGTCAAGCCCTCCGGTTTAGCAGGGTCGGAGCACGTGGCGCGGGAGCAAATAAACG